>CALCCW010000001.1:0-8400 GCA_937900185.1 uncultured candidate division Zixibacteria bacterium
GATACGGCGACCACCGAGATCTACACTCTTTCCCTACAAGACGCTCTTCCGATCTTTTTTCATATTTCACTCATCTCATTTTTAGTCATTAACATATAATATATATATCTTTTTACTTCAACAGAAGCATCTTTTTTGAGATTTCCATGTTTTGGGTGAATAGTTTATAAAAATAGACCCCCGAAGGTGCTGTTTTGTCGTTGTCAGTCATACCGTTCCATGTTACCACATGATTTCCGGCAGAAATATTCTGTTGCAGCAACGTAGCAACCGACTCCCCGAGAAGGTTGTAAATTTTAATAGTTACATAAGACTTTTCAGGTACGCTAAACTCAATTGTAGTAGATGGATTAAATGGATTTGGGTAATTCTGACCTAATGAAAATGAATTAGGGAGAGTAGTCCTGTCGTCAATTCCTAAAGAGACATCATAAAACCGTACTGTGAGTGAATCAGTAAAACCAAAAATTCCGGTAGTACCATTATGAGCTATAAAGGTATGCAGGGGAAGTGTATATGTGCCAACTGTAGAACAGACAATTTTATATTCTATAACTATAACATCGTTTGGCTGTATGAATAAATTATAAGTGCCGGTAGTTCCCGGATAATCAAGCACCCAGTAATATTCTGAGTAGTTTGTAAATGCAGAACTTGATGTAGGAGACGGGTGATCATAATTGACTGCTATATTATTTATCGTAACCGAGTGGGAAATAAGAGAAAAATCATTGGGAAGGTTCTCGCAGAAATAAAAGCAGGTAAGGGCTGATGTTTCGTTGTTGGTGACAGTTCTTCTTATAATCAGCGTATCATCAATTGTCATTACAGTGTCGTTGAGAGTATAAACAGCACTTATAGAAACAGTCGCCGGATAGACAGTATCATCAACTGCTTTTACAATTGAAGCCGTACTTAGAAAGGTGATAATTAAAAGAACTAAAATTTTTCTATTTAAATGGCAAGTGTCCATATATTTCTTTCAGCATTAAGGTTTGAAATTCTTCTAACGCTTTGAGGCTTTTGGGGTCATCTTTGGCAACAAAACGTACAAAGGCAATATCTCTCGGTTTAAAAGTAAGAGCAGAAAGCAGTTCATACAATTTAAAAACATAATCATTGGCGGTTTCACCATAATTGGTAATATACCAAAAATCCATAACTTGCTTAGATTTGTGCATCTGCAACTGAAACCGTCCTGCCGGTATTACAGAGTTTTTATTTCTAATATTATTTGCAACGGTTTCGGTAATAACCCACCCTGACCCCGGAAGACAATTGCGGGGAGAGTGCGGACCGCCAAAAGCTGCCTCTGATGAAAAGAAATCAAATAACAGATGTATAGATATTCCTTCACTGTTTACATAAGTTGCCGAAATTATCGCCTGCGGGTTTAATAGCTCAAGTATTTGTGGGTCAAGAGTTTCTTTGGTTCCTTTCCAGTCACCTATTTCAAGGGGGAATGAATCAAAATTTACATTGCCGGCTGTCTCAGGACGGTAGAATTTAATCAGCAGCGTCATGGCAAATGTGAGAGCTATAACTATGAGTGAGATATAAAACGATTTCTTATCCATCGTAAGATCGCTCCTAAAATTAACATCATTATTAAAGCAGTGACAAATACCAGCAAACCGGAGAGTTCATGTAAAAAATCTTCAGCAAGTTCTTTACTAATAGCATAGGCACCAAGTGCGGTTGTAAAAATACGAAATATATTTGTCGCTATCGCTATTGGAATAGTTGCCAAAAAGAGAACTATTGGAAGAACTTTTCCGGGCATTTTTGTATAGGAATATAACGCACCTAATGCTAAAAGAGTCATTAAAGACCGAAGTCCCGAGCATGCCTCGACTACCTCAAGACTATAATTTGGCAGAGCTATAATATTACCGTTTCGGGCAACCGGTACGCCGATTAACTGTAGAAGTCCAACTGTGACCTTTGTTGCAAGTAACTGCATTGGAAGAGTCGCAGCGTAATAAATAATCGACGGTATCGGAATCATAAAAAGTAGAAAGAAAAACGGAAACCACACCTTTTTGAAATTCTGACTACCGAGGGTATAAAAAACAAAACCCGAAAGAGCAGTTACAAATCCGACCCGAGTAGTGAAAAATTCCGATGCTGCTGTACCCAGTATAATCATTATAAGCCCGACAATAAAAAAGAATAATCCACCGGTTGATTTTTGAGCAGGGAAAACCAGCTCGTTTCTTTTTTTATAAAATAGATAGATAGCAATCGGAATAATAAAAAATCCATGTGAATAGTTATCATCATTCATCCAGTCAGAAATCAAATCGACAAAAATCTGTATATTTGTTATTACTAAAAGAAATATAACAATATACTGATATTTGAACTTTTTTATATGGCTGACTATTTTATCTTTTTCTATCTGCAAACTTTTGTTTCCTAATCTGATTATTCTCTTTATATAGTTATCGTAAAATATAATTGTTTGATTGATAAAAAAATGTAAAATTTTTAATTTATTTCACCTTAGTTATCTGTTATATCTATTTAAACGAATATATAAGAGAAATAATATATGAGTAAAATTCTGAAAATAACCCTTATTCTGTCTCTAATCGCTAATTGTGCCATATTTTATGTTGCGTATAAAGCTCATGAATATCGGTCACATATAAATTATTTTTTAGAAAAATACCGTCATATTTCTCAAGAATTTTCCGAACGGGATCAGTTTAAATCAGAAAACCGACAATTCCAATCTGATACCACTATTTTAAACCGAATAATCTTTTTTGGTACGCAAGTAACTGTAAATTATAATCTTCCTGCTTTTTTCCCTGAACCTGAATATAATGCTGTTAACCGAGGTGTCAGCAGTCAGAGAGTTGCAGGATACCTTCTGCGGTTTAAACCGGATGTTCTCGATTTGTCTCCCAAAGCGGTAGTTATAGAAATCAGTTCCTATAATTTTAGACCTGAAAATTCAATCAAAGAAATACAGGATTATACCGAACTTTTGGCTCAACTTTCCCGTTTTAATAAAATAAAACCGATTTTGACAACAGTGATAAAACCAAGAAAAGAGTTTGAGCAGGTTGTCGAAATAAAAGAGCTGGGTGAGTACAATGTTTTTGACTCTGTTGATACGTATAATGACTGGCTGAGAAAATATACCAAACAATATGATATACCGTTAGTTGACTTTGCTTTACTGTTGGGTGATGAAAAATATTTTTTGAAAGAAAATCTTTCAGTTAATTTAGTTGAACCGAATGAAAAAGGGTATAAAATATTAACCGAAGCAATTAAAAAAGAATTAAAAAAATAGATAGGCAGAAAAATGAAAATTTTAACAGCAGTTTTAGTTATTTCAATTTTAGGGAACTTGGCAGGACTGTTTGTTTTGTATAAGTTTCAAAAAAAGAAGGCATATTTAGCTGTTTTGGAGCAGAGACTTATACAAAAAGATGAAACCCTCAAGCAAGTCAACAAACTACTCCCCAAAAAAATGGTTTTTTTACATCACTCGGTCGGACGTAACTGGCTGAATGACGGGCTACGTGAAGAGTTGATGTCTCGCGGAATCGCTGTGCAGTCTATTACCTACGGCGATGAAATCGGCGAAGAAACCGATATGAACAACTGGGTCCCGAAGTTTGAAAACAATATCGAACAGATTTTTGACTTTGGTTATAACGATTCAGAAACCCAAAATGATATTATCATGTTTAAATCCTGTTTCCCAAATTCTGATATAATCGGAGCAGGTGACGAAAAAGGAAATCCATACCAACCCGAAAAAACTCTTAATAATTATCATGCGGTTTTTGATTCTCTAAAAACTATTTTTTCGGCACACCCCGATAAACAATTTATCTATGTTACATCTCCGCCTTTACATAAACTAAAAACAAATGCTGAAAATGCAGCCCGTGCCAGAGAATTTACAAAATGGATAAAATCTGACTTTGTAAAAAGATATAAAGATGAAACCGGTTTGGATAATTTTATAGTTTTTGACCTTTTTGATGTTTTAGCAAACGATCAAAATGTCCTGAAAGATAACTATTCAGACCGCGAGGGCGATTCGCATCCAAATTATTTAGCAAACAAAACAGCCTCAAAATCGTTCATAAAGTTTTTAGAAGAGAACGATTTATAATAAAAATTTTAGTTACAAATCAGAAAATTGTCTAAACAGCCGATATAAAGAAAGATATACCGGCTGTTTTTTATGAAAAAGTAGTTATAAAAAGCACATTTTCTGCTCTTTTTGCTTTGATTATTGACAATAAACTGATATTGGTTATCTTGGATAAGTTATTAGAACCAATCAAATTACTACTGTAAAAAATGTTACTAAAAATAGACCTCTTGGAGGCTCCATGAATCGCATCATTTATACTGTTCTATCGCTTTTGATAGCTATGCCAACATCATTTGCGGCACTAAATAACAAGCAAATTTCCCCAATAGCAAAAGAAATCAAGATTTTTCATACTAACCCAAATGGTATACCAACTGTTGTTGCGGGTGAGTTGCGTGACAAAGTTGTCAAAGGGGCTGAATTAAACGCCGTTCACGAATTCTTTGAAATAAATAAAGATATTTACAAAATACAATCACCTGTCGATGAACTGTCTTTACGAAAGACAAAGGTTGATAACCTTGGAATGACCCACCTGAAACTACAGCAAAAATATAAAGGTCTTGTTGTTATCGGCGGCGATATCTCAGCTCATTTTAGAAACGACGGCATGCTGACTTCAGTAAATGGTACTTATAATCCGATTAAAGAGATGAGTACAGTTGCTCAAATACTTTCATCCGATGCTCTTATTCGTGCTAAAGATGATTTACTAATTGATTTTGGTGAGGGAGTCCCTACAAAGCCTGAGCTTGTTATCTTTCCATGGCAGAAAGAAACATATCTTTGCTGGCGGTTTTTCATTATTTCAGATTCTCCTATGGGACGATGGGAATATTTTATTGACGCCAATACCGGAGATATTGTCTTCAAAGCAAATAGAATAATGAATGCCGAAGCTATCGGCAGCGGTACCGGTGTTATGGGAAATGTTTATAATCATATTGATACCTGGGATAATGGTTCTACCTTTGAAATGATTGATTATACCCGCCGTGCCAATAATAATATTCACGGACATGATGGACAGATGGCATCTAATGCATTTATTAGGACCTACCTTGCGACATCATCACTTCCGGGCTCTGTGGCAACCGATGCTGATAATGTATGGGGTGATGATTCTACCTATACCTCAGCGGTTGACGGTCATATGTATTCAGCTTTATATTATGACTGGGTGCTTCGAGAATTTGGTAGAAACAGTTATGATGATAACGGTTCTTCAATGAACATCTCAGTGAATTATTCTGCCGAGGGTGATAACAATGCCTATTGGAACGGTTCTCAAATTGTAGTTTGGTCGTGGTCATCGGGCTGGCGTTCGCTTGCCGGGTGTCCTGATGTTATTGGTCATGAATGGGGACACGCAATTACAGGTTCAACTTCTGCATTAGTATATCAACTTGAATCAGGAGCGTTAAATGAATCTTTTTCTGATATGATCGGTGCTGCCTTTGAATTTGCCCATGATACACTTGATACCCCTGACTGGTATATGGGGGAAAATGGGATAATTGGCGGAACCGGATTTCGTGATATGGTAGACCCGCACAGTAAAGGTGATCCTGATTACTATGGTACTTCAGACCCATACTGGGTTGATGTTGTCGGATGTACGCCATCTAACTCAAATGATTGGTGTGGTGTACATACTAACAGCGGTGTTGGTAATAAATGGTTCTCGCTTTTATCTGACGGCGGAGTACATAATTCTGTAACAGTCAACGGTCTGTCAGTTGATACCGCGATAGTGATTGCTTTTAGAGCAAATACAATTTATTGGACCGGGAATTCAGATTATTCCGAAGCTGCCGCAGGTACTATTTTAGCTGCTCATGATTTAGACCCCTCAGGCAACTGGGAAGCAGAAGTAATAAATGCATGGACTGCTGTGGGTGTTTCATTACCGGCACCTTCAATTATTTTTTCCTATCCAAACGGAACACCGACTACTCTGACTCCAAATGTTCCTGAAACTATTGATGTTACCGTTGCGACCCTTTACGGAGGAGAAGTTGTTCCGAATTCAGGACAAGTTTATATATCAATAAATGGGGGAACGTACCAAAGTTCTCCAATGACAGAAATTTCACCTAACAATTATCAGGCAACTCTTCCGGGTGTCAGTTGTGGTGATGTTGTCGATTATTATTTTTCTGCTGATTTAGTTGATCCGCCAAGTACGTTTTTTGACGGTTCTGCTACTACACCATATACAGCAGTCCCACAAACAAATACTTTGACTGTTTTTCAAGATGATTTCGAATCTGATTTAGGTTGGTCTATCTCCGGTGGTGACTGGGCAAGAGGAATACCTACAGGAGGTGGTGGAGCATACGGCAATCCCGACCCAACATCAGGAACTGTTGGGGCAAATGTTATGGGCTACAATCTTAGTGGAGATTATGCAAACTCTATTCCTGAGTATCATGTTACTTCTCCCGCTATTGACTGCTCATCATTAGAATCAGTACGATTACAATTTGACAGGTGGCTTGGTGTTGAACAACCGGCATACGACCACGCTTATATTAGAGTAAGTAATGACAATATAAACTGGACTACTGTATGGGAAAACGATGCTGAAGTTGCCGACAGTGCTTGGACGGCGATAGATTTTGATATTTCTGCTGTTGCTGCTTTGCAGTCTACTGTTTACATACGGTTTACTATGGGTACATCCGATGGTGGTTGGACTTTCTGTGGTTGGAATATCGATAATCTTTATGTTATCGGCACAGAATGTACAATTACATCTGATTTAAGTATTACAACAACGACACTTCCAGACGGAACAGTAAACATTCCGTACTCTCAGCAATTAACAGCAGCAAACGGCACAGGCACATTAGTATGGTCAGATAAAAACAGTGATTTAGTATCGACAGGATTAACTCTATCAAGTTCCGGACTACTAAGCGGTACTGTAACAAGTGGTCAAGTGATTTCTTTTACTGCGATGGTAACTGATGATGTAATTTCTGCAGAACAGCTGTTAACTTTTACTGTTTTTCAAAGTATTACTATCACTCCACCGTCATTCCCCGACTGGACAGCCGGAGTTATGTTCTCAGAACAAATATCAGCATCAGGCGGTATCGGTACATTGGTCTTTACAGATAAAAATAATGACCTCAATGCATCCGGTTTTTCTCTATCGACAGCAGGGCTGCTTTCAGGGCAACCTTTAGCAGGAACTTACAACTTTGTGTGTCTTGTAACCGATTCATTAGGTTCCTCAGCAGAAGAACCTATGTCGGTTTTAGTCAATGATTCACTGATTGTTCTTACTACTTCTCTTGCCGATTGGACTGAAGGAGTTGCATATTCACATCAGATGATTCGTTCCGGTGGAACCGGAGTGGTTACTTTTATAGATAAAAATAATGACCTAAACGGTACAGCTCTTTCTCTGCCATCAACAGGTTTATTAAACAGTTCTTCTGTACCGACAGGAGTATATACCTTTACCTTACAAATAAGTGATGCTGTTGGTGCGGTAGATGAACAGCAGCTGACTCTCAATATAAATCCTCCGGTGGTTATTACCACTCCAACACTACCGGATGGGGATTCTGATACAGACTATACTCAGCAGTTGGTTTCATCGGGAGGGACAGGTGTAACAACATGGTCAGATAAAAATAATGACTTAGCGGCTTTTAGCTTAAATTTACAGTCCAATGGTTTAATTACCGGATTTCCGACAACAATAGGTACTGTCACTTTTACTGCTGTTGCCGATGATGAAGTAGGGTCTACTGCTGAACAGATTTATACTTTTGAAATTGTGATGGGATATATGTGCGGCGATATTGATGACAATGGTGTTATTAATATTTCTGATTTAGTTTATGCTTTGAGTTATATGTTTAGTGACGGACCTCCGCCGGCAAATTTGGCATCCATGGATACGGATGGTTCAGGTAGTCTTAATATCTCAGACATAGTTTATTTAATAAGTTATATGTTTGGAAACCCAAGCGGACCTGCTCCTGTCTGTGGAGTTTCTGTAAATTAGGGATAGAAAGATGTACCGGCGAGACTAAACCCTGTCAAATAGTAATGTAAGTATAAAACAAAGACCGTTATTGTTTAATGGTCTTTTGTTTTTGGTGTTCTGTTTTTATCTTTTATTTGAAGTTGGTTTTTTCTTATTTTAAATTTTATTTTTTTCAATGTTAATTTGTTGAAAATTTTATCATTTATTATTGCACGATAGAAATCAGATCTTATTGTGGGGGCGATAACGTCAATAAGAGAACTTACAT
>CALCCW010000002.1:0-2216 GCA_937900185.1 uncultured candidate division Zixibacteria bacterium
TATTTTTAGATTTTTTTTGTATTTTTTTATTTTTGTTATGTGCTATTTTTTTTTTTTTTTCAAGCAGAAGACGGCATACGAGATATATCAGTGTGACTGGAGTTCAGACGTGTGCTCTTCCGATCTAAACTTATAGTGAGTTCTGATTATAGTTGTGAGATAACAAGTTAGGCTGTTTCCTTAAATACGTCGTAAGCTGTTGTTTATATAGGGGATAGCAATAGTGAAAATAGACCGAAAATTAACTTGTTTTATAGCCATAAGTTAGACAAACAAATATTACTTTTTCTTAAAAAATAGCTTGACATACAGTAAAATTTTCCTATGTTATTTATGGTGGAACCAAAGTGTAGTTTTAGTTTTATTGATTTACAGAGGTAAAGGGTAGCCACGTTAACACATGGAAAGTGAGGTCAGGAATGGCTCTATCAAAAAAAGCCGCTCCAGCCAGTACGAAAGAAGCTGCCGAATTAAGCGTAGAAGATACTCCTAAGAGAGGGAGACTTTCTAATGCGGAAGCTCGGCGCGAGTATCAACGTCGCTATTATCAGATGCATAAGGAGAAAGCAAAAGAGTATCAGCGGCAATACAACTTAACCCATAAGAAAAAAGCACGAGGCGGTCGTGGTAAAGCAAGTTTTGTTGCTCCGCGTGAAGTTGTCCGTACTACGTACAATACAACCGATATTATGCATTCACCGGTTGAAAAAACGCTCCGTATCTTAGAAAAAATAATTAACGGTGATAGATTTTTCACCATGTAAAACTACAACTTTGGCTTGTAAGGCGATTGTGAAAATTTATTGTTTTTACAATCGCCTTTTATAAGAATATTTTATCTGAGATTGTAAATATTATTAAAATTTGAAAAATATTTTACACTTCATTTTTATTTCTTGTGTTATTCAGTTGCATTTATTACTGAAATTTGATACATTTTCACAAATATGAACATAAGGGAGTTTAGCATGTCTGCAAAAAAAGCAGCTGATACAAAGAAGAAAAAAACAGCAACGAAATCAAAATCGAAGAAAAAAATTGTCACAAAATCTACGAAAAAGACAGTTTCTACTCCGAAGAAGAAGACCGCGACAGCTAAGAAATCCACATCAAAAAAAACAATTACAACTAAGGTAAAATCTGATTCTATGAGTAAAAATGATTCTTTACCCAAAAAAAGTTATTACTTTTTTGGCAACGGTAAAGCTGATGGTCACGTAGGTATGCGTGATTTACTTGGCGGTAAAGGTGCCAATTTAGCAGAAATGAGTTCTGCCGGTGTTCCGGTTCCTCCGGGATTTACTATTACAACCGATGTATGTCGTTTGTATTATGAAAATGCTCTTGAAGTGCCAAAAGCTATCGATGCAGAGCTTGAAAAATATGTTGAAAAAATTCAAAAATCTACCGGTAAGAAGTTTGGTGATCCGACTGATCCTCTTTTGGTGTCAGTACGTTCCGGTGCTAAATTTTCAATGCCCGGTATGATGGATACAATTTTAAACCTTGGTCTGAATGAAGAAACCGTTGAGGCTTTGGGAAGTAAAACAGGTAATATGAGATTTGCTTTGGATAATTATAGACGATTTATCCAAATGTTTGGTAATGTTGTCCTATCTATTGATAGAGAGCTGTTTGAAAATGTTATTGTGAAAAAGAAAACAGAAAGAAGAATTAAACAGGACAGTTCCTTACAAATAAATGATCTCAAAGAGATTGTCAAAAAGTTCAAATCAATTATTAAGCGTAAATCAGGTGAACCATTTCCGGATGACCCTTTTGTGCAGTTACGTATGGCTCGTGATGCTGTTTTTCGCAGTTGGAATAACCCTCGTGCGATTTCTTATCGTCGTATGAATGGTATCCCGTCAGAAATTGGTACGGCGGTAAGTGTGCAGGCAATGGTCTTTGGTAATATGGGCAATACATCAGGTACGGGTGTCGGTTTTACGCGTAATCCCGCTACCGGTACAAAAGAATTTTTTGGTGAATATTTAGTCAATGCCCAAGGTGAAGATGTTGTTGCCGGTGTGCGGACTCCTCAGCCTATAAAACAGCTTAAAAATGATATGCCGAAAATCTATAAAGAACTTCAAGAAATTACCTCAAAGCTTGAAAAACATTATTCTGATTTGCAAGATTTTGAATTTACTGTGCAGGAAAATGAATTGTTTATGCTGCAGACCAGAAATGGAAAGCGAACAATACAGGCTGCG
>CALCCW010000003.1:0-13748 GCA_937900185.1 uncultured candidate division Zixibacteria bacterium
ATATTTGTGTTTTTTTTTTCTTTTCTTTTCTCTTTCTTGTTTTTTTTTTTTTTTTTTTTTCAAGCAGAAGACGGCATACGAGATATATCAGTGTGACTGGAGTTCAGACGTGTGCTCTTCCGATCTTGATATATATGTATACGGCTACACCGGTTCACCGGATTTATCATTATCAGCAGAAATTCTTCCGGTAGCTCTCCCCTCGCAGCTGCCTAATAATATTTCTCATACATATTTAACCGGTCATTTTGGATCGATTGTTGTTTCCCATAAAAAAATGATACGGGTTGTATCTGGATAAGTTTTTATTTGCCCGACCTTCTTTTTCTCACTATACATTATACATGAATGAATTCAAAAAAATAATGCAGACACTCAATCTGCTTACAACTGAACAAGTAAATAGTAAATCTATCAACATAGACAAAATGTCAGCATCCGAAATTGCACAAATAATAAATGATGAAGATAAAATAGTAGCTGATATTGTAGGTTCCCAAATAGCAATTATCGCTCAAACTTCCGAACAATTTGCCCAAACAATTCGCAATAACGGACGAGTTTTTTATATCGGTGCAGGAACATCGGGGCGACTCGGTGTTTTGGATGCATCGGAATGCCCGCCTACGTTTGGGTCAGACCCAAAACAGATAATTGGCGTTATTTCAGGCGGCTATGAAACTTTGGTGCTTTCTAAAGAGGGCGTTGAAGATGATAAGGAAGCTGCCATTGCTGATTTTAAAAATCATTCACTTAGCTCTCAAGATATGGTTATTGGAATTGCAGCATCAAGACGGACACCATACACTTTGAGCGGACTTGAATATGCCCATGCATTACAATGCTCGACTGCTTTTGTTATCTGCAATAAATGGGATACAAAAGATGATCGTTCGTTTATTGATTTTCTAATAGAACTTCCGGTAGGTCCCGAAGTAATCACCGGCTCGACTCGAATGAAATCAGGAACAGCTCAAAAAATGACATTAAATATGATTTCTACTACTGCGATGGTTTTACTTGGAAAAACTTATGGTAATAGAATGGTAGATTTGCAGACAACATCCAAAAAACTATCTGCCCGTTCACGCAAAACATTGATTGAACTGTTGGACATAAGTTTTGATGAGGCTGATAAATTATTGGAATCATCGGGCGGTTCGGTGAAAATTGCTCTTGTAATGAAAATACATAATTGTTCAAAGAATGAAGCTGTCAATTTGTTAGAAAAAGCTGACGGGTTTATTTCAAAAGTTTAAAATGAGGTACAAGCGTATGAGTAGAAACATTTTTTTGATGTTCATCATTTACCTTCTTTTGGTAACACAAGTTAGTGATAGTGCTGTACCACATAATGCCGACACTGCTATACTTACTGACTCTGCAAAAACCGAACAAGATTCCCTTTTTGTTCAAATTAATCAAAGCTTTAGAAAAATTAAACCAATACTTGAATATTCATGTTACGACTGTCATTCTGCTGATACTAAAAAACCATGGTATTTTAATATCCCTGGAATAAGCTCTTTTATAAAATCGCATATCAAAGAAGGTCGGAAACATTTAGATTTCACTGACGGTTTTCCCTTTAAAAGTGACAAAACTCAATTAGCAATTCTACATGATATTAAAGAAGAAATTAAAAACCGCGATATGCCACTATTTAGCTATCGAATAATGCACTGGGGTCGCCTTATTGAATTTGAACAAAAAGATTCTTTATTTTTTTGGTTAGAAAATACAGAAACTGTTTTGGAAACATTTTATGAACTTTATAATATCCCTTATAAAAAAGTAGACTTGGAACAATAGATAATAAGGGAGCGTTTAAAACGCTCCCTTATTATTTCGCAACATTAATCAGGGGTATCATTTCTCTCACAGCAAGTAGTCTTGCATGAATCAGTTAATTTATGCAATTCTTCAACTTTATCTTTGTTGTCGGAACTGAATGATATTTCTATCCCGTTATCTGTTTTTGTTACTTTGCAATTAAAATCCTCGCAAAGATTTTTTTCATTACAACTAAAAGTAATCATAAGATAAACTCCTTTCATTATATAGACATATCTACATTCGTCTATATAATATGTTAAAAAAATATTATTTCGATTTTATCGTTAGGTCAAAAACCGAAAATTGTTTACAGCAGCATTCAACAATTGTTGTTTTATAAAATGTATAGTAAACTTCTCGTCCTTTTTTATATGACTTCACTAAATCTGCTCTTTTTAAAATATCTAAATGGTGTGAAATAGATGGTTGGCTCATATCAAAATGTTTGCAAATATCAGAGACACAAAACTCTTTATCTTTAATCAACTCTAAGATTTTTAGTCTTGTTTTATCGCTTAAAGCATGAAATATCTGACAACATTGTTCGTTCATTATTACTCTCTCTTAATCATATAGACAATCATCTATCTATTTATAGATAGATTTCGACAAAAAGTCAATTAATATTAATCCTTTTTTTATCATGATTGTCTTAATGTCGTAATTCAGATAAATGAAAATATTAAGTTATGTTCTTACAATAACTTAATATTACCGGCTCATAACTTAATTGTATTGGAGTATTAAATGAGAAGAAAAACAGTAATCTTATTCAGCCTTATGCTTTTACTGGCATTTGTCGGATGTTCTGACAATCCGGCTGATAATTCACAAGTTTCAGGAGAATTAGATTTAAATTCTGAATTTGGCGGCTACACAGCCACTTCTGAATCCTATGCTTTTGAAAGCCCACAGTTGATTACAGAATCAAGTGATGACGTTGATTATGGTGATCCTATTTTGAGTTCACCCGGATTTGATTCTTTGATTGAACAACCGGAAGCAGGTCGATATCATATCAGAATAGTTTGGGGAAAACTTAGTTATGATTCAACTGTAACGCAAACAACAGATTGGACAGGTTCGCTTCAAATTACCCGCGGCGGTGAAGTTATCAGAAGACTAATTCATTGGGAATTAAATCAAGATTTTATTTTACCTCGTGATGACCGTACGCTCATTGAATGGATTTCATTTACATCGGTACATAATGACGGTATTGCCGTTGATTTGATAGTGCCGCCGGTACCACCTCTTTTTGACAGTTCATTTGTATGGGATATTGATTCATTGGGTGATTCTACTCAAGTTCTTCTAATTGATACTATTCCCGCTGTTACAGATCCTGTTGAAGTAACATTTACGACAGGTCCATACAGCAGAACATTTAGCCTGGAAGAATTAGAATCATTAGACACAATCGTGTATGTTGCTGACTCTAACGCAGTTGCATTTCATGCCTTGAAAGTTGACAGACGTGAATGTCCGGCAGGATTTTATAATGGATTCTGGGGATATGATGAAAATGGTCAAGGACGTTTTAGAGGAATGTGGATAGACGAAAACGGTTTTATTACCGGATTTGTCAATGGCTTTTTTGGAGTCAATGATAAAGGTCAAAATGTTCTATTTGGAAAATATATCAGCCGTAATGGACAGTTTGAAGGGTTTATAAGAGGCACCTATCACGGTCGAAATAACGACAACGCAACAGCAAAAGGTTATTTTGTTGCTCAAATTATAAATGCCGAACGAGTTCAAATAGGAGTTTTAGAAGGTCGATATCGTTCGGATAATGATGTGAATAAAGGGTTTATGCAGGGTCGATGGAAAACACGATGCCGAACAGGAATGGACAATTCGGAAGATTCCATGAATGACGGTATGATGTAAATAAGAGAGTTTAAAATTTAATACACTCCAACACAATCCCGGCAAATTTATGTCGGGATTGTTCATAAAAATTACGTTTTTAAAATAGTAAACATTTCTTTTGAACAAAAACCGGTTTGAAGTGTTATAATATATAGAACTTACATAAAACCCCCCTCTGTCTCTTTCAGAGACAGCCCTGCGTTGGGCAGGATTGTTATGATCCTGCCCCTCTTTTTATATATATCAGATTATTGTTAACTATTGTAGTTTCTGTTGTAGCACCACAATAATAGAATCAAGCTCATTGGAACCGCCGTAAACTTGGCGAATTTTTTTATATAATTTAAGGCTTTCTTCTGTTTTATCTTTAGTATCATACAACGATAAGGTCTTAGCTAATTTTCTTCTGAGATTTTGAGCATTTGGGTATTTATCCAGATAATTTCTTAATAATTTTTCGGCTTTTGGTAGCTCATGAGCTTCAACCAAATAAATAGCCAAATCATTTACAAATTGTTCTTTTTCACCAAATTTTTCAATAGCTTCTTTAATAATTTTTATAGCAAAATCCACCGAATCAACCTGCACGGCAACATTACCGAGTCCTAAATAGATACCCGGGCTATCGGTCCCATTTTCCCATATTTTTCTTAATAATTGAAAACTTACAATAATATTACCGTTTTTTAAGTTGAGGTTTGCTAATTCTAAATAATACGGTTCCGGTGCATCACCTGTTTTAATAAGTACATTAATCGCTTTAATAGTATTTTCGTAATCATTTATAGTATTTGCCGATTTATAAATCGCCAAATTCAGTTCTCTATTGTTTGGAAATAAAATGTCTGCACGTTTAAAATAATAAACGGCGGAATCATCATTATGTAATTTTTGAAATGTTTGTCCAAGATAATACAGAGCATCTCTGTCAGATGGTTTAATTTGTAATGCTTTGTTTAAATATTGCTTAGCAGAACTATAATCACCTTCTATAAATGCATTTTGTCCGGCAGTTTGCAGCTCTTTGAAGGTTTGAGGTGCCTTAGTACAACTAAGACAGAAAAATGTCAGCAGTAATAATATTAGTTTCATAATTTCCTTTTTTTTTATATATAATAAATTAAAATATAATAAAAAACAGCATTCTAACAAATAGATTCTTTAATATCTGTTTTTTTGACAAATCCCTACTTGATTTCTCCTTTACTATTCATACATTAATCGTTCTATGAGAGAAATATCATAATGAATATTGCACAGATCCCTTTTATCGGGGAAATTATGGCTATTACTACCGCTGTAATTTGGGCGGCGGCTGTTATACTTTTTAAAAAAAGCGGCGAGACAGTACATCCTATTGGATTAAATCTGTTTAAGAATTCTCTTGGTGTACTCCTGCTGATACCTACTTTACTGTTTATAAACCAACTAGAATTAAGAGATATTCCCGCATACGATTATTTAATGATATTTCTCAGTGGGGCTATCGGTATTGGTATCGCTGACACATTTTTCTTTAAAAGTTTAAACTATCTTGGAGCAGGATTAACAGCGATTGTCGATTGCTTGTATTCACCATTTGTTATCGGATTTTCCTTTTTACTTTTAGGTGAATCTCTTTCTTACTGGCAAATCGTTGGAGTGCTGCTTATTCTTTCTGCCGTTCTCACAGCAACCAATCAATCTGATGGGCGACCGATTGATAAAAAACGAATTATAAAAGGTTTGTTATTTGGTGCAACGGCAATGTTTCTGACCGGTTTTGGTGTTGTAATTGTCAAGCCTGTGCTGGAACATGAACCTTTGATGTGGGTCACAACTCTTCGACTTTTAAGCGGTGTGCTTGTTTTACTGTTCCTCTTATTTTTTAATAATAAGCGTCGAATAATTATTCAATCTCTGTTTAAAAATGGTATCAGGCTTAGTACAGTTTTGGGATCATTTTTGGGAGCGTATGTAGCTATGATACTTTGGCTGGGCGGGATGAAATATACTCAGGCATCTACTGCGGCAGCATTGAATCAAACAAATTCAATATTTATATTTATATTTGCCTATTTTATATTAAAAGAAAAAATAAACTTAAAAAAAACAATCGGGATTATTTTAGCTGTTGCCGGAGCTTTACTGGTTACATTTAGCTCATAACAATCACACCGTCTGTTGACAATTTTCTGTAATCAACTACATTATATTCATGACAAAAACAAAAGACAAAAAAACTACTATTGCGGTATTAGCTCTTGTGCGTTATGGTGAAGTAACACCTCGAATGATGGAAGCATTGCTGAGACATTACGGCACTATTGAAATGATTTTAGCCAGTGATGCCGGAACTCTTATGGCAATTGGCGGAATGACAACAGATACTGCCAATAAAATAGCCCAAGCATCGGATTTTTTAGAAGATGCCGAAACATATTATCAGCTTCTTTTAGATAAAAAAATACACATCATAACCCGTTTTGATTCTGACTATCCTCACAACTTATTTGAACTTCACGATCCACCTCCTCTGCTTTTTTATCGAGGGATAATTCCTGATTCAACTGTTAAAATTGTTTCTGTTGTTGGTACTCAAACAGCCTCAAATGAAGGTATTGAACTGACAACTACAATCGCAAAAAAATTAGCCACAGAAAATATTCAAATACTTTCAGGATTACATACAGGAATAAATATCTCATCACATTTGGGAGCGAAATCATCTAGCGGCAAAACTTTTGCCGTTTTAGAATCCGGTTTGGAAAATATTTTTCCTGAAGAAAATCGTCCAATCGCAGTTGATATAGCACAAACAGGAGGGTTGATAACAGAATTTACTGAAGAAATCGAATTTTCAACTGAATATTTTTTATCAGCAAATAGACTATTAGCAGCTATTTCGCAAGCTGTTATTATTACTGAATTTTATAAAGATGATTCGTTTGTGTATGACCTTTTGGAGGTCTGTTCTCAAATAGGTAAAATGGCTTTTATTCTTATTGACCCAAAATATACGTTAGTAGACACGGAATCATTAAACCATGCTGTCAAATGCGGTGCGATACCTATGGTTGGGTTGGATAAATTAGATGATATTATTCATTCGCTGGTATAGTGTATGGATGATTTTTATATTACAATTGCCAATGAAGCAAAATGTGAGATAAAAATCAAAGCATCTCGATTTATCGGGAGAACCTATAAAATCTTCTCCATTGATGAAATAGATGAGCAGCTAAAACATATCAGAAAAAAAGAGTATAACGCTAATCATAATTGTTATGCATATATTATCGGAACCAACAACAATACAATTTTTAAGTATTCCGATGACGGCGAGCCAAACGGTACTGCCGGGAAACCGATGTATGATGTGCTTCATGGTCATTCGCTCACCAATACACTGGTTATTGTTACAAGATATTTTGGCGGAACAAAACTTGGTACCGGTGGATTAGTTCGTGCCTATGGAAATTGTGTCAAAGCGGTATTAGAAAAATCCGGTTCCACAAAAGTTTTTCAAACTTCTCTTTTACATGTTACCCTTGCGTTTCCGTTGTACAATAAACTGATACAGATAATGACAAAAATTGGTGCAAAACAGATTGATGCACAGTTTTCTGATGAAGTAGTTGTAAAAATAGAAATAAGAAATTCACTTGTAGATAAATTACAAAATGAAATTATTCAGCTTTCCGGCGGAAAGGCTGTAATTGAAAAACTTGCATAAAATTGATTTTTTAGGAATGGGGATTATTCCATTTGATTTACTGTTTACAGTTAAGCGGTATCCGTCTGTAGGTATTAAAATTGATGCGGAATCTTTTTTGATGCAGGGAGGTGGACCTGTTCCTAATGTTGCAGTTGGATTATCTCGATTTGGATTAAAATCAGCTCTTATTGCAACTGTCGGCAATGACCCTTTCGGAGAAGTTCTTATAAAAGAACTTGAAAATGAAAAAGTTGATACCGCGTATATCATAAAAAAAAATAATCCGACCGCTTTGGCATCGGGTTGGATTGAAAAAAGCGGCAGCCGTACAATGGTACTCGCAAGAGAGATATTTGTATTGCCCAAAGATATAAAACTATCGACTCTTCCGATTCCAAAAATTCTACATTTAGATGGTCGTGATATACCTGCTACGTTAAAACTTGCAAGGTGGGCAAAGCGTAATAAAGTTATTGTATCTTTTGATATTGGTTCGGTGCGTAATGATGTAAGTGAGGTATTTCGCAATGTTGACCACTTGGTTGTTGCCGATGAATATGCTTTTCCATTTACAAAAACAAAAAATGCAGAAAATGCTATTAGAAAACTTTCTACATATTGCAACGGTACGATTGTTGTGACAGAAGGTATAAAAGGTTCAACAGGAAAAGATGTAGGTTCATCTGATTTTGTATATCAAAAAGCATACAAAGTTAAAAATGTAGATACTACCGGAGCAGGTGACTGTTATCACAGCGGGTATTTACTGGCATTGCTTGAAGGTAAATCATTAGCTGAAAGAATGAAGTATGGTTCGGCAGCGGCAGCTATTAAATGCATGAAAGCCGGAGCAAGAAGCGGTATTCCAAATAAAAAAGAACTGCTGACATTTTTAAAATCTAAAAAGAATCGATATTACAATGCTTGAAATACTACAGCAGATTGACACATCTATATTTTTCTTTTTGAACAGCACTCTTGCAAATCCGGTGACGGATTTTTTGATGCCGCTTATTACCAACGATAAAGGTCTGCGGATTATTTATGCTCTGGCGATGATTATTCTTCTGTGGAAAGGTAATAAAACTCTCAGGTGGATGGTGCTTGGGTCTGCACTTGTTATTCTGCTGTCTGACCAAATTTCTGCAGGATTATTAAAAAATTGGATAGGACGACTCAGACCATGCCATACTTTTGATATCAATACTATCAATCTGTTGGTAGGATGCGGAGGTGGAAAATCTATGCCGTCATCACATGCTGCCAATGCCTTTGGACAGGCGGTTTTCTTTTCATACTTTTATAAAAAATCACGAGTATATCTTTTTACCTATGCAACCCTTATAGCCCTCAGCAGAGTTTTTGTAGGGGTGCATTATTTGTCTGATGTTTTAGTTGGTGCATTGGTAGGAACTATAGCTGCTTTTATTATTATTTATTTTATGAATAAGTTTAAGACAAACTATTTACACAATAAAGATAATGCTGTCATTTAAAAACAGGAATTCAAACAGAACATATATTATAGCACATCGGGGAGCATCGGCTTATAAACATGAGAACACTATTGAAGCATTTCAAAAAGCGATAGATATGGGTGCCGATGCAATTGAATTGGATATTCGAAAAAGTAAAGATGATGTATTATTAGTACACCATGATGCTTCATTAAGTCAGTATGAAAAACCAATTTCTAAAATGATATTTTCAGAAATCAGAGAGTTTAACAAAAAATCTGACTATCAGGTACCTACTCTGAAAGAAGTTCTACTATTATGTAAAGACAAAATTTCTTTAGATATTGAATTAAAAGAAATCGGTTATGAAAAGTCTGTAGTTGAATTAGCATTACAATATTTTATGTCAGAAAATATTTTGTTTACATCGTTTAGGAAAAAGGCTTTAGAAGCTATTCATGCGATAGATAATAATATTAACGCCGGATATCTATTTCATAAACCTCTGATGCTTAAATCTATTCCGCAGTTTGTAGATTTTGTACTTCCCAACCACGCACTCTGCAAAGTAGGCTATCTAAATAAATTAAAAAAACTTAGCAAACCGATAATTATTTGGACAGTAGATAAACAAAAAACAAAAGAAAAATATAAACAAAGAAATATTTTCGCTCTTATTACAAACGATCCTGTTGAATTGGATTGATATTTTTAAGCAGAGCTATTTCATAACTTGAGCAGTCAGGAACCTTTCCTGACTGTATAATCGTCGGGAAAGGGTTCCCGACGACGCATTAAGAAGAAGAGTAACAAAAGTTCAGTCTTGTAGGTCGCGGTTCCGTTGGTTTGAAATCGTAAGATTTCAAATTCGAGAAACCCGACATTCTTTTTGATAACGACTGCTATTTCGTTGTGTCGGTTCCTGATTTACGAAACGAGAAATCTATATCGTTGGTCTTATTGTAGGGCGGAAATCTTTAGCATTTCCGCCATCAATGGCAGAACCACTAAAGGGTTCTGCCCTACACAAAACTGAATTGGATTGATATTATTAAACAGCAAAAGGTCAGGTTATGTAGGGCAGCATCCCTGTGATGCTGCCATCATAAGGCGGGATCACAGGGAGCCCCCTCTACGATAACTGCTATTTTAAGCTATGAGGGAGCTATCGGTGTTCGTTCCGGTTGTTTTTGTGCTCATACCTATGTGAAAGAACTTATGCATGTTTCAGCAGAAGAATCTAAAATTATGGAACAGCAGATTCTCAACCGTGACCGTTCGGGTATACCTGGAACTATCCGAATATCGTTTGGTATTTATAATACCTATGAAGAAATCGATCGGTTTATTGAGATGGTCAAAAAAATCGTCGCGGGCGATTATAATAAAAACTATATTTTGAATAAAGAAAAAGGGGAATACACCCCCGAAGGTTTTGAGTTCAATTTCAAAGACTATTATACGCTGTAAGAGTATAAACCACAAAATTATTACTCAATCTTTTCTCCCAAACGAGGACAGCACCCCTCCCCGTGCTTGACACGGGGTTCAGTCTTTTACATAATCGTTGACAAGAAAGTAAATTAGTTATAGGTTTATAATTGATAAAATAAAAAAATATTGAAAGGAACATTTCTATGTTTAAGTACAAGTATGCTTTATGCCTTGTGATTTTGTTTAGTATAATATCTTGTGGTAATAAAATTTGGAATAGACCGATGTTTAAACCTGTTAGTAGAACTTCTAATGACGCTATATCGGTAGATGCAAATGGGAGAATACCTACAAGAACTCATACTTATATTCCTAAAGACTTAAAAGGAAATGATAAACGTGGTAGCGTTAAAATTATCGTTGGTTTTAAGGGTCAAAGGATTCCTCAATCAAGTTATGCTCCTAAATATGTAATGCTTACTATGATTATCTGGGTTGAAAATAATTCATCTGAACAATTTAACGTTCCTTTATCAACAAGTAGTATAGTTACGTCTAGAGGAAAACAATATGATGCTGATTGGAAAAATAATTCTTTTGGAGAGACAGACTTAAGACCTGGGGCAAAAGATTCTTGGACTATATATTTTGATACACAGGATCCAGATATTTTAAAAACTATAGAGTCATTTACGTTTTATATGGATTTCTATTTGGGGTATAAAAAAGTTGAAATCAAAGAAGAATTTAACAGAATTCAATGGGTTGACTAAGGATGTTCGTAAATGTGTATTGAAGATAAACTAATTAAAATTATAAGTCTAATTTTAGTTGAAATGGGAATAGAATACCAGAATCTAATAATTAAAGATGGTAGATTTAACAAGTACTTACCATTTAAATTATCGGAGCGAAGAACCCTTTGTTATATACAGTATGAAAACCGAACTATGCCTAGTGATCAGTTTAATTTTGTAATTAGATTTAAGAGAAATGATAATCCCTTAGACTGGAATTGCTATTTATCACAAAATGAACTTTTTCTAAGTTTTATTGAGAATTATTCAATTCCATGGTCTCAACAAAGCGGTTACCCAAGGTATACTTGGGATGATTCAGGACCTACTCAACAATTCGCATTTACATTTTGTGAATCAGATATTCAAAATTCAGATTTTAAGGAAATTTTAAGATTTATGCTTGAAGTATCTTTTAGTGCAGTAAAAAGAAACGGGGATGATTATAATACTTTAACTTCTAGTTAAAAGATGATCGATAACATAGACAAACGAAATAAGCTCGACAGCGAACCATTTTCCTATCGCATGGCAAAAGATGGTAAAATCTTCATCTCGTGGCAGAACAACCAGATTATGACTCTCAAAGAGAAAAAAGCCGAGGCGTTACTCAAAAAAATAACTGACAAAGACTCAAAAACTGTCCAACTCGCTCTTGCCAAAATTACGGGCAATTTCAAACATGGCAATGAACGGTAAAGCCATATTCCGACTCCGCTCAGCATGACTTATTTAAATAATTTTATATAATTTGTCACCCTGAGCACAGTCGAAGGGTTTTCTATTTTCTTTGAGTGGGCGGCAGACGAGGGCTGCCCTCGTCTGCCCCTCTTTACTCAATTTCTCTACATATCAAATGTAATTTCTTACTTCTAACTATTTTATATGATACTGAACAAATTAGAAAAACTCAAAGTAAATAATTTCCTGTTTATAGATAATCCGCTGAATCGGATTGATAACTTTTACATTAAGATGATGCAATCTAAAAATAACGCTATTTCAAAAAACGAACCCATTTTGCTGTAACAATAAGAATGTGATAAAGTTATAAAGAAAAAGTCTTTTAATTAGTTCGGATTATTTCGATGTTTTCTGTTTTAAGATAATAATATATTGAATCATCTTGCACTAATCGGACTACAGCATCTACAAAAATACCGGTTTGCCACTTGGGACCATCTGATGCTTTTTTGGAAATTTGAAATAGAGAATCAACAGTAAAATCAACAAGGTCTGTTTCCCAAATCTCAGCAGAATCAATTACCCATAACTTGTCAGCATTAAGATTAGGAGGAAAATCTGAATAGTCTGATGTTTTAATATGAACAACTGCTTCCATCGGTTTTCCGTCGATTGGTGAGATTGGCATAAAATCACGCCAGAGATAAACAGAAAGGGTAAAATTTGTAGAATCTATTTTGATAATAGTAGGTGACTTAATCAGTTCATTGATATCAACAGTTGATGGGTCTACAGAGTTAGTGTATTTCGAACAGCCACATAACAATGAAAGAATAAATATGAGCAGACAAATCAAAAATTTATTCATAATGAATTATATATGATACATTTTGAACAAAAAAGCAATGAGAACCCTAATATAAAATAATATTCTCAGGTATATTAGATATTAGTTATTTGTTATTTTATAATTTTTTTTCATATCTAATGAATTATTGCGAAGAGTATCTACAATTTTTTTAGGTGATGTTAATACTTCTACTAAAGAATTTCCCTGTGGAACAAAAGCAAAAAACGAAGATTTTTTATTATGTTTTTTGGCATATTTAATACGACTCATTTTATAACTCCAAGATAAGTTTAAGGTTCACCTTAATACATATCAAAGGATGTGCCAAATTGAAACATATCACATATCTTATTGAAAACCAGCGAGTTAGCTGTATAAAGAAGAAGATGATTGTCTGCTTTTTGGATATAAAATAGAAAATTATTCTTTTAGTTTTGGAAATTATTACCGACTTAAAAGCTGTGTTTTTTCACCAAACTACATGGAAAATAAATGTGAAAGAATCATTATATATTTTTTTAAAAAAATATCGAAATCCTATCAAGATTATGGCATTTCTGAATATTAAGCAACATGTTCATGTTCACTATTGAATATCACAGACTCTTTTCTGCTTGTGTCAATATCACTTTCAACATTCAGTTGGTTCAATATACTATTTGTTGAGGCTTCGCCAAAATAATTTTTAATCTCTGTATCAACGATAGCTTGAAATTCATTTCGAAACCGTTCCGGTGAAAACCTTTCGGCATTTCGTCTTATATAGTATGGGTCGAAATCATTACTTGATTCAAATTTATTAACAGCTTCTATTATAGATTCGGAAGTTTGTGTATCAAAGAAAATTCCTGTTCTTCCGTTTTCAATAGTTTCAAGAGCTCCTCCTTTACCAAAAGCTATAACCGGTGTTCCGCATGCCTGAGCTTCAAAGATCGGAAGAGCGTCGTGTAGGGAAAGAGTGTAGATCTCGGTGGTCGCCGTATCATTAAAAAAAAAAACAATAAAGATACAACAATAATTATTGCAGATCAAAATATTAATCTTATCCTACACACTGCTCTCTGACCACCTCTACCTCTTTCGTCTGCTACGCCTCCTACACAGTGTTCGTCTCCCTC
>CALCCW010000004.1:0-7893 GCA_937900185.1 uncultured candidate division Zixibacteria bacterium
TTCGGCACCCAATTTGAAAAGATAATTTATTTTTATGTTTTTATTTTTTTTTTTTTCAAGCAGAAGACGGCATACGAGATATATCAGTGTGACTGGAGTTCAGACGTGTGCTCTTCCGATCTGCATCAACATCATTGCATTGTTTGTCATTTCCTCGACCGCTAAGTTTGGGATCAATCAACTTACCTTTTTTATCAATTGAGAAATATCCATTATGAGTAATGTTTGCTGCAATGTTTTCTAAATACTTTCGATACTCCTCATGGAGAAACAAATCTTGTAGAATTTCATTTACACAATCTTGATACTCCTCTTCAAATATTTTAGCATACTCTCCGCCTTCTTGTCCTGCATCAGTGTAAACTCTGTATTTTGCTACTTCATCTATAAAGAAAAGTGAGAGAGTTTTAATACCTTGATTAAAAAGAATCTTCTCTTTTTCAAGATGAGCTTTAATAGCTTCTCTAATCTGTATACGACGTAATGCCATTTCATTGACATCACCAGTAGCCTCACCTGCAGATATTTCAACACCATTTGTAAAACTGATTGTGTCAGTGTTTGCATCAATATCTGAAACAACAAATCCCTTGTATTGATCTAGCTCATTTGATAGATCAAACAGATTATCACTTTTTTGAATTTTTCTAATATTACGTTTAATTAAACCACTTTTTTGTTTTGTTTCTATTTCAAGTCGGGCTATAGGACTTTGCTTAGATATTTCAATTGACTCTAAATAAAGGTAAGCGTTGGTTCCTGAGAGACCCTTTACTGATATACCTCGCACAGCAATTTTTTTGACTAATTTCTGATTATAGGCATCCAATGCATCAAGTCTATGAATTTTATTATGAGAAGTCTTATGAGTGGCAGAATAGCGAAGGATCATCAACGGCTTGAATGCTTGCAAAGAATTTAATGTTTTTTCACCTTCCATCTTTTGTGGTTCATCGAGTATCATGATAGGGCGATTAGCTTTAATAACGTCTATAGGTCTGCGGGTTTGAAAATCATCTAATTCTTCATAAATCCGTCTTGCGTCTTTACCGGTAGCATTGAAGGCTTGAACATTAATCACCATAATGTTGATCCCAGCATCAGATGAAAAACTTTCCAGATTATGAAGTTGTTTTGAATTGTATATAAAAAATTTAGCTTTTTTGCCATAAGATTCTTGAAAGTGATCTGCTGTTATTTGTAAAGACTTATAAACACCTTCCCGAATAGCAATACTTGGAACAACTACTATAAACTTACTCCAGCCAAATCGAATATTCATCTCAAACATTGATTTAATATAGCAATAAGTCTTGCCGGTACCGGTTTCCATCTCTATATCAAGATTGATAGATGTAATCTTATTTTTCACCAAAGCAGTAGAGATTGGAAGGTTTTGAAGTTGTTGAACTTTTTGTATATTTTCAAGTAGATGCTGTTCCGTAAGTACTAAGTCCGTGTTTTTAAAGCCTGAATCTTCCAAAAAAGCAGGTTGTTTTTTCTTTGAAAGTCCTGGGTCAATACGGTATTTAATCCCCGACGTATTAGGTTGACCCTTAAAACAGTCAAGTACAGCGTCAACCGCAAGACTCTGGTAAGCCATTTTTTTAAATTTAAGTTGTCCCATCATTCCCCCTTAAATGGTCTTAACTTCTGTGTGTGGTGACATCAGTTTGAATATTTGTTCTACATTGATTTTTACACTATCATCTTTAAACCCCGCATCTCTGAACACTACTCTGAGTGGCTCTCGTTTGGCAAGTTCTTTGATAAACTCTTCTGTAACTTTACCATTAGTAACAAAACAAGCAGCAAGAGCATTTTCATCAACAAAGAAAACTTCATTACCTGCAATCATCTCTTTACTTATAGGAAGGGTCAGATCGACACCCCAATCAAGAAGTACTTGAAAAAGTAAGTCTTCAGCTGTGCGATCAGGTTTAACATTATCGGTTGCTAAGGATAATTCTTCTTGTTCTACATCATCAGGGCTATAATAAACATCAACCATATTTGAACAAGCTACTTTTAGGACTCTAAACCCTATGTCTAAATTTGGAGCTGTTGTACCATTCTCATCTTTAATCTTTTGACCAGCTCTGCGTATTCTTTCTTTACTAATTTCAGAAATAGTTTTATATCCAGCTTTAAAAGCTTCTGATTTTTCATCACATTCTTCAGGAAGTTGAACCATTATAAATTTACGATTTCCACTGTCTTCAGCATTAAGTTGCATGACAGCATGGGCTGTTGTTGAAGAGCCTGCAAAAAAATCAAGTATGATTGAGTTATTATCCTTTGATATAAATCGACATAAAGTTGATAGTAATTCTATGTTTTTGGGAAAGCTAAATAATCCTTTTACCTCTTCACTGCTTTGAGTAGCTAATATGTCCAACATGTTACTATTTCTCAATATGCCTTCAGAAGGTTCAATCCAATGTTCAACTCCCTTATTTTTTCCTGAACCTGACAAATTCCTTTTTATAAATTTTTTTACATTACCTGTTTCTTCCCAATATTTTTCTAAAGTCATTTCTTTAGCATATTTTTCTTCAAATACTTTATAATTATTTACAGCTTCAATAGCAGTTTCTTTTTTCCATTTCCATTGACCGTCTTTTGGTTTAAAACCTAAAATCTCATATCTCATGGTAGGTCTATCTGGACCATTCCAGAAACCCTTCCAATAACCTTTAGTTGATCTTTCTTTGCTTGCTTTTTTGAATACAGGGGTATAATTAAACGAATTTGTTTTGCTGTATACTAAGACATACTCAAAGCCAACATTTAATGTCTTTAATCCTGACTCCATAAACTGTCTATTAAGATTTTTATCATGCCGTCTTATTGCAAAACAATTTCTGAAATTTTCTTCCCCAAATACTTCATTGCATATTTGTTTAAGATTGGAAATTTCTTCATCGCTGATTGAAATAAAAATAACACCATCATCTTTCAGTAAGTTTCTAGCTAATCTTAATCTTGGATACATCATTGTAAGCCAATCCGAATGAAATCGCCCATTTGATTCTGTATTTGCAATTAAACGGTTTCCTTTTTCGTCTTTCTGATTAGAATTTTTCAAATATTCTTCAGAACTTTCAGCAAAATCATCTTCGTAGATAAAATCATTACCTGTATTGTATGGAGGGTCTATATAGATCATCTTAATTTTGCCAAGATAATTTTCTTGTAAGAGCTTCAAGGCATCAAGATTATCACCCTCTATAAAGAGATTCTCTGTCGTATCAAAATCAACACTTTCCTTCCGGCAAGGACGTAATGTTTTAGCAATGGGAGCATTAGCGGTAAGCAAAGCTTCACGTTTGCCCGGCCAGTTGAGATGGTAACGCTCTTGAGGACCTTCTATAATATTATTAGACAGTTCTTGCTTTAGAAGATCAAAATCAATTATTTTTTTAAGCTCCCCATTATCACCTTCGCTCTCAGTAACACAATTTGGAAATAACTCTACAAGTTTTGCTATATTACCTTCAGTTAGGTTTGGGCTGTGCATTTTTAATTTTTCCAAAACTATACTCCTACATATACCGCTTGTAATTACTTAGCGGTTAAGATCATCAATTTCGTTATTAAGAATCCTGAGTTCAGCATTCATCTTTACTTTACGATTAAACTGTTTTTCTTTATTCAAACGTGTCTGCAATTTGACTACTTCACGTTCTTTAATCTTCAATTTTTCCATTCTATCAACGAAAGTATCAACTGTTTCGTTTTGTCTGACAGAATGTGGTATAACAGATTTTAAGATACTATAATAAAGAGTTTTAAGGTCTAAAACAACTGGCAGAACAACTTTTTCCGTTTTGTCAGACATCCATTCAGATTCGAAATATTGGCTCACTACCCATTTGTTTTTATCTGCTTCGCTTGGTCGTTTATAAGCGGCAACATACCGGAGTTTATTACCAAAACTTAGGACAAAAAGAATGGGAGATTTTATAGCTTTATCTATAGCTCCAAGTACTTCGTATTTTAAATTTTTATTCTTCAGTAGAATTGTAAAAACCTGAATTTCCTGTACAAAATCTTTAGCTGGTAGATTTATGGTTTCAGGCGATAGCTTGTAAGACCAGATAATTTTTTCTACATCTTGAACAAACAGTTTTTTGACTGCAGTAGTAGGTGAAGAATGTTCATAAATTTTCGTTTTAGGTAGAAATTTTCCAAAAGCAGCATTTATAGGGAAGTCATACAAAAAGCTCATTGCTGTAAATCCTGTATTACTAAAAAGTTTATCAACTCAAAATCACCTAACCCAGAAATTGTATCAACAAGTGCTGTCGTTTTACTACCACTGAACAAGCTGTCAATATCTTTATCTTCTTTAACTTCAATCATTGAGTTAATTGATTGACTTAATAAAGTAGAATAATGCGTCATCTCACGACCATCACTTGTATTAGAATTGAATTGTTTACAAACATCCAAAACTGGTTTATCTGAACCCTTGCAGCTACTTCTCACCAAATCAAGCAAATGTTTAACTTCAGTATGGTTTGTAATGACTTCTCCATTGTCGTTTATATATACAAGATAATAGGGATGAAGACGGTTAAGCTGGTTAACATTTACACCTGAGTTGCGGTTTCGTAAAGTAAATATTACACCTGGAGTAAGCCCTAATTCTGAGTTGGCAGGAACAACAGCATGTAGCCCATTAGGATATTTATCAAGATCATCATTTTCTTTTACATAATTAAGCAGATCCATACGAAATTCGTTTAGTCCTAAATCGGTGATATTGACACCTGTTTTAAGATCTTCCATTTCTATAACTTCTTCTTGTAATTTGCGGAGTTGCTCTTTGCGATAAGAAACATCATTGGATTTTGCTGATAGCACGTTGTCGTCACCAGTAGCAGATACATCTGCAATCATCATTCTGTTTTCTACACGTTCTTTGAGATTGATATATTCATCCAAAGAAATATCAGGCCAGTAATTGACTAATTGGATTGATTTATTTTGCGAGCCAATACGATCAATTCGTCCGAACCTTTGAATGATTCGTACTGGATTCCAATGAATATCATAGTTTATAACATAATCGCAATCCTGAAGGTTTTGTCCTTCTGATAAGCAATCCGTTCCGATCAAAATATCAATCTCGTTAAGATCATCGGGCATAACCAAAGCTTTTTCTTTTGCAAGGGGAGCAAAAAGAGTAAGGACTGATTGAAAATCGTATCCTTTTTTAAGTGTGGTTTTAGGGGTACTACTACCTGTTACTTTACCAGTATGGATGCCAATAGCTAACATAGCTTGAGATAGATTATTATAAAGGTAGTCAACGGTGTCAGCAAAAGCAGAAAAAATTAGGACTTTTTTATTATTAGAATTGATTGGATTAGCAATTTTTTGTTTTATATGACTAATAAGATGTAACAATTTAACGTCATCTTCCGGCTTTACTTTGACCATTGATTCTAAAAGTGTTTGGATAACAAATAGATCACTTTTAAGATCATGTTCCCACGAAGGTAAATCCATATCTGCTAAGCTGACCTTTACCTTGCCACCAATCACAAACTCACTTATGCCTAAAAGATCGTCATCTTCAGTTTCTAAACTGCTGAGATAATTAGCAATATCATTAAAAGAAAATTCATCACCTGATTGTTTGAACTGTTCTATTTTAGAGAGCATAATGTTATGGTTCTTTTCCAATGAACCAAGAGTTAACCTGAATGAGTGAATAGAACTCTCTAAACGTTTAAGCAGATTTGTTGTCATAAGAGACAGTAGGCTTTTTTCTCGATCAGATTGCCGTAGTTTCCCTCTTCCACCTTTTACATCTGTGTCATAAAGATCTTCATATTTTTGTAATCTACTAGGAAGAATATAACTAACAGGAGCATATATTGAAAGCTTCAATAAAGTAAGTTGATTATAAATTTCATTAAAATCCATAACATCAGGAAGTTCTGTTAATTGGCATCTAAAGGATAGTGGTTTGAGTCTTTTAGGAAATTCACCTATTTCTTTTATATCATAATATTTTTCAATATGTTTTCGTGATCTTGCGATTGTAACGCTATCTAATAAATCAAAAAAATCAAAATCAAGAGAGTTAAGGATAGCCTGGGCAGTTCGTTTTTCAGGTGGAAGTTTGGACCAACTGTTAAAAACTGTTTGAGCCTGTCTGAAGATTTCTTCAACACTTTTTTCAGAACGAAGCTTGTCGCTCAAGTTCTCTGATTCACCTTCATAAGCAAGTGCAAGTTGATTTCTTAGATCAGTAAAGCGGTTGTTAACTGGAGTAGCTGAAAGCATTAAAACTTTGGTTTTAACACCATCGCGTATAACAGAGTTCATCAATTTATCGTAACGCGTCTCTTTATCTTTAAATGTATCACTATTTCTAAAGTTATGAGACTCGTCAATTACAACTAAATCATAGTTGCCCCAGTTTATTCTGGTAAGCGGTGTTCCAAATGATTCTCCAGAGGTTCGTTGTAGGTCAGTATGACAAAGAACATCATAATTAAATCTATCTTTAATTAAGATATTTGTCATTAGGTTTCGATTATAGTTCAACCAATTATCGGCAATTTTTTTAGGTGAAAGTACTAAGACCGATCTATTTCTTAGCTCATAATATTTAATTACGGCAAGTGCTGTAAATGTTTTCCCCAAGCCTACACTATCTGCTAATATACATCCATTATAGTTTTCTAATTTGTTAATAATGCCAGTAGCTGCATCACGCTGAAAGCTAAATAATTTATTCCATATCACACTGTCTTTATAACCAGTTAAATCATTAGGCAGAACATCTTCGTTAAGGTCTTCTAAAAATTCATTAAAAACATTATAGAGAATTAAAAAGTATATTCTTTCAGGAGAGTTTTCTTGATAAACTGACTCAATGTGTTCACATATATTTTCTGTCACATCTTCAAGTTTAGAGTTATCATTCCAAATTTGATCAAACAAGTGCATATATGTTTTTGTAAGTGAAGGTTCGTCTATTTTGTTGATAAGATTTGAGACAGCATCACCTTGTTGATATCCAAGATCAACAGCAGTGAAGCCATGTAGTGGCATATAAGCAGTTTCGGAATCTTGTGAGTCTAAACAGGCAAATTGTTGCATTGGTGCTTTAGTTGAATTGGAACGAAATTTTACTTTTCGTCGCATCCAATCGGCACATTCTTTTGCAATTGCTTTTTGGGTTAATTTATTTTTTAATTGAATTTCAAATTCGCTACCATAAAGTTTCTTTTCGCGTTGTTGCTTAGGTATATGAAATTCTTTTCTTGTTTTATTTATTTTGTCCGTAACTTCATTTGCAACAAAAGTAGGATCTGTAAATATAAATTCTAAAGAATCTAGCTTTTCTAATTCTTTTTTTAATGCTTCATACGCATATATTGAGAAACAGGAAGCAGCAATTTTAAGTTTATCTCCTGATTTAAGCATTTGCTTCAAATCATCTCCCCAAAGAATATTTATGTTATCAAGTATTTTCATATTTATCAGTCCATTTTGGGTAGAATAATTTATCTGCTACATTCTGATGCTAATTTAAATCAACCTGAACGTTTGACTATGTGGATTGTAACTTCTGTTAACTATCAGAAGAATTCCTATATCTTAGCTCAAAGATATAATACTTAATGAGGCATAAAGTAATCTTCCAAAAAAAACTTAAAACTCCTTTATTTCAATTAATTAGCTAATAAAATAGATATTTATGCCGCTATTGTCAATGAGTAAGCTGTAAACAATAAGCTTACACCCCACTCATTAGGAATTTGATATTCTTATTATATATTAATTAAGAGAAAACATATTACGAAAAGTTAAGGAATATATTATAATTAAAAGACTAAATTATCTGATGTAATCAAATTTAATTAAGAT
>CALCCW010000005.1:0-7890 GCA_937900185.1 uncultured candidate division Zixibacteria bacterium
TCAGACGTGTGCTCTTCCGATCTTATCCGGTTTTACCGCTTCAAACCGGTATTTTATTCCCCGGTACAATGATTACTATACAAGTTGGTCGAAAAGAAAATTTAGAACTGCTTAAAAAATGTGAGAATGACTCTAAAAAGTTTGTTTGTACCTATTCTCCTCATACAAAACGTACGGAAGATTCATCAGCACCAATTCATCAAATAGGTGTTTTGGCGGTTGTTCGTGATATTAAAGCAGGTGCCGGAAACTCGTTAGTTGCTACTATTGAAGGACTCAAACGTGTTTCTATTATCGAAATTATCAAAACAGAACCATATATCAGTGCAAAAGTTGATATTGTTTTACCTTCAAAGCGTGTTCCTAAAAATTTAAATGAAAAGATGGATGAGGTTTTACAAGTTGTTTCTGAAATAACAAGTATTGACCCAACATATTCAGGTGAACATCTGAGAGTACTCAAAATGTCACTTGAAGACCCGTCTCTGATGGCAGATACAGCTGTGTCTCTTTTTAGGCTATCTTTAGATTCTCAACAGGAACTTTTGGGAAATATTGATTTAAGTCACAGATTTAAATTACTGCTTAGCCATCTAAAAGCAGAGTTAAACAGAGTGGCAACATTGCATCGAATACAAAGCAATGTGAAGAAAACATTTGAAGATGAGCAGGAGAAAAGTTTTCTCAGGCAGCAGCTTCATGAGATTAAAAAGATGCTGGGAGAGGAATTTATTGAAGAGGAAACTTCGGCAGCATATAAAAATAAGATAAAATCAAATACATCTCTTCCTGTTGAAGTTAAAACAAGAGCATTGATAGAAGCGGATCGTTTGGGGCAGTTGTCTACAGCATCAGCAGAATTTGGTGTTACAAAAAACTATCTTGATTGGTTGCTGAATCTTCCGTGGAATAAATGTACTCCTGAGAATTATAAAATCGAGGATATTGAAAAAGTTTTATCATCCGGTTATTACGGTCCTAAAAATATAAAAGATCAAATACTGCAAAAACTATCAGTCAGAAAACATCTTGGCGGGATTGATGAAGCTCCCACACTTTGTTTGATTGGAGCTCCGGGAACCGGAAAAGCAGCTATTGCAAAGGCTATTGCCTCAGCATTGGGCAAAGATTTTATTCGTGTTTCTGTTGGGGGAATATCTGAAGTTAATGAACTCAAAGGTACTTCTCGTACATTTTTAGGAGCAATGCCAGGTAAAATAATGCAAACGCTTCAAGATGTCGGTGCAAGTGATCCGGTGATGCTTGTTGAGGATATCGACTATTTTAATATAGAAAATGATTCGTCGGTTAATATGGCATTACTTGAAGTAGTTGACAGCCGCTTAAACTCAAAATTTTTAGATAATTATATCGGACTACCGTTTGATTTGAGTAAAGTGTTGTTTATTTGCTCTGTTCGTTCGTATGAAGAAATTCCGGAACAGTTTATACCTCGATTTGAATTATTAGAGCTCCCCGGTTATATTGAAAGAGAAAAAATTGTTATCACCAAAAGATATATTCTTCCAAAGTTACTAAAAAGACACGGTATTACAAAAACCGAGTTTAAGCTGACTGATAAAGTACTCGAATTGATAATAAATACATATACTCAAGAGGCAGGACTCTTGGGTTTATCGCAACAGCTTGAAAAAATATTTAGAAAAGTTTTGCTTGAAAAAGTTACCCATAAAAAGAAAAAATGGGTACTCACTGAAAAGAATTTAGAATCCTATCTAGGGTTATCTTTTTATATTCCTGAGAAAGCTGAGAAAAAACCGGAAATAGGTATTGCTGCCGGGTTGGCATGGACAGGTGCAGGAGGTGACCTTATGTTTATCGAAGGTATCAAAATGCGAGGGGATGGACAGATTACCTCAACCGGTTCTTTAGGTGAAGTGATGAAAGAATCAATTCAGGCGGCTCATTCATATGTACGTTCAAAAGCGGACAGTATTGGTATTGACTTTAATGATTTTAACGAGTTTGATATTCATATTCATTTTCCTTCGGGAGCAATACCTAAAGATGGTCCGTCTGCAGGTGTGACGGTCAGTTTAGTGTTGGCATCAATTTTATCCGAACGCCCGATTCGTAATGATATTGCTATGACCGGAGAAGTAACATTGCGAGGGAAAGTCTTACAAGTCGGCGGTATAAAAGAAAAAATATCAGCAGCTTATAGAGCGGGTATCTATCATGTAGCTATTCCAAAAGCCAATGAAAAAGAAATTCAAGATTTACCCAAAGAAATACTGCGTAAAACAAAAATCAGTTATTTGGAAAAAGTTGATGACCTATTGAAATTATGTTTGCTTGAATTTACTCCATCTACATTTACACTTGAGAAGATATTTGCTGATGAGATAAAAAAAGCAAAGAAAAAATCTCGTACTTCAAAAGCAAAAACAAAAGCTGCCAAGACAAAAGCAGCGAAGAAAAAAACTCATCCCAAAAAGTCCGTTAAATAAAACTCGCATTCTGCATAATATAAACTGTTGACAAGCAGCAGTGATATGTGTTACATTGCAAGTGTGCGAATACTCCGTATTATTATGTCGGGTAAATATATTTTTTTCATAAATTAATAATTAGTCAATGTTTTTCTAATAAAACGAGCTTAATTTAATACATGTGGAAATCGTTAAAATATACATAAAGTTATTTTACTTAAATAAATAAGTGCATGGAGGCAATCTTTTGAAAAAAATAACAATCTGTTTTATTGCGGCAATACTGCTGATAACAAATGGAGAAGTCTTTTCTCAGGCTATTTCTCTTGACGGTACAACCGGCGGTATTAGTAACGATACTATTTTTGTGAATCAACAGGTTGAATTTGATATTCGCATAAATGTTGAAGGTTCAAGTCATAGTGGTTTTTCAAATGGGTTCAGGGTTTATTCAACTGATGGAGCTGAATGGACATCAATGGTTGGAGATACTTTTTCATTTGGATGGGGAGAGTTGTTTGATCTTATCTTTAGCATCGACAATTTTTCTGTAACAGGTAGTGATGCGGATACGATTGGCTTTGGTGGAGTTGCAATTTTTGGACCGGGCTTTTCCTCAACTTTTAATGAAATAACTTATTCAATAACTATTGGACCTGTTGATCCTATCTATCATAAAAAACATATTTGCTTAGACTCTACATTTTATCCCCCAACAGGTGAATGGATATGGGCAGGACCGGAAGTTATCCCAAGTTGGGATGGACCGCATTGTTTTACTGTTATAGATCCAAACGCACCATCTGACCCTTCCAGCATTGTTCTTTCGTCAGATTTTCTTGATTTTACGGCTGTTGAGGGTGAGTCTGCTCCGCCATCTCAAACTTTTGATATTTTAACAGATCAGGATCCATTTAATTTTACATTAAATGAAGCTGTCGACTGGATATATATCAGTCCTCTTCAAGGAACTTCGGGGCAAGCTATCACAACTTCTATAAATCCAACAGGATTGACAGCAGGTACATATATAGATTCAATTGAGGTTGTCGCACCAACAACTGTTAATTCACCTCAGTGGGTTGTTGTCACGCTTGTTGTAGAACCTCCTCCGCCAACTATTGCAGTTTCTCAATCAGAACTCTTTTTTAATGCAGTTGCCGGTGAGGCAAACCCTGATGATAAAATTATTTCAATCTCTAATTCAAATGTCGGAAGTGCTGATTTAAACTGGTCTGTTTCAAATAGTGAAAGCTGGCTTTCTTTAAGTCCGTCTTCAGGTGTGAATTCCGGAGATGTTACTGTATCAGTAGATATAACAGGTTTAGGTTTTAATGATTATTCTGATACAATCATAGTTACTGACCCTCAGGCAACAAACGACCCTGTAAAAATTCCTGTTAATTTATCGGTTGGTTCTGATCTGCCGTTGATTGCTGTTGATTCAGCATTTAATTATATTATTGTTGAGAAAAGTAGTGGGTCAACAGCTCCACCTCGAGAGATTCTCATTTATAATGGTGGGGCAGGCGGTATGACATATTCGTTGAGCGAATCTTCACCAAGGATATTTACCTTAAATCCTACCGCAGGAGTTGCTCCCGAAACAGTAACTGTTGGATTTAAAGTTTTAGCCGGTTCTGCCGGTGAGGATTTCTTTGATACGCTTTGGGTATCTTCTCCAGAGGCGATTAATTCTCCGTTTCCTGTTGTTTTTCAGTTTCATTATGTTGAAACAGCAGCTCAGATTATTATGAACGATACGGTTGAAGTTAATGTTTTTGAGTGTGATCAAGGAGCTTTTGCTTTAAATCCTCAAGGATATTTTAATGTCTCTAATGTTTCGGGTGGTGAGTCATATTATCCTCAATTTGATTTTGAATCTGAGCTCTTCTCGTTAGAATTTGAGAACAACACTATCCCTGAATTTGTCTCTGTTGTTGCCAATGATTTACAACTTCCTTTGGGTACTTATTATGATACGATTACAGTTTCTGCTATTAATACTATTAATTCTCCTCAAAATATTATAGTTAAATATAATGTTATCCCCGGTGTAACTACTCCTAAAATAGTACTGCCTACTTCGCACTATATCATTCCGACTCGAAAGAATGAAGGACCTCGTAATGATGCAGTATTGAGAGTGTTAAATCTTTATGGCGGATGTATGGAATGGAATGTAGATAATAATATCCCATGGTTATTCCCAAGTAATACCTCAGGTAATGTTCCCGGAGATATGGTTCTTGTCGTAAATGCGATTAATATGAGCTTAGGTACCTATGTAGATACAATGCTTATAAATGCTCCATTAGCTTCAAATTCTCCACAAAAGGTGGCTTTTGAATTAAAGGTTTGGGAACTTACAGGAGACTTTAATTGGGATGGTGTTATAAATCTTTCTGATCTTGTTTTGATGATTAATTACTTTTTTGCTGATGGTGTTGGACCGGAACCTGAGTGGAGAGTTGCTGATGTAGACTGTAATTCTATATTAAATCTTTCAGATATTGTACGAATGATTGATTATATGTTTAAAAATGGTCCGATTTTATGCGGTAATCCTTAATAAAAATTTCTAAAATTGTTAGAACCGCTGTTACAGACTGTAATAGCGGTTTTTTTATACAGAATCTATAATGGGTAATAGCAGTCTATTCTAAAATTATTTTTTTGTTTTACATTATTTAAATATTGTGTATCTTTGATAATTGAAATGAGAGCTTGGTTTATTAGGAATTTTAGTATATAAAAAGTAGTATGACACAAAATAAAAAAATAGAGACATTTCACATTTCTACTTATGGCTGTCAGATGAATTTAGCTGATTCTTCAATTTTGGCTACAAGTTTGACTACTCGCGGATATCGCAGGGTAGCAGATGAAAAAGATGCCGATCTTATTGTCTTAAATACATGTTCTGTTCGAGAGAAAGCTGAGTCAAGAGTTTTCGGCAGATTAGGTGAAATATATAAATACAAACGTGAAAAACCGTTTATGAAAATTGCTGTAGTTGGATGTATGGCTCAACGTCTTGCTGATGATTTAATTAAAAAAGTTCCGCATGTTGATTATGTCTTAGGAACTGACCGAATTTTTGAACTCCCTGATGCTCTTGAGGGAATAGAGGGAACCAGTTCTGTTATGACTGCCTTTGGACATGAAAATATGGATATGATAGAACCGGTCAAAGAGACACCGTATTCAGGTTTTGTAACAATTTCGCGAGGGTGTGACAATTATTGTACCTATTGTATCGTTCCATATGTCAGAGGAAAAGAGCGGTCTCATTCTGATGATTATATTGTTGATGCTGTCAAAAAGATGGTTGACGAGGGAGTAGTTGAGGCAACTTTATTAGGGCAGAATGTAAATAGTTACAAATATAACGATACCGATTTCCCTAAACTTTTATCACGTGTTGCCAAAGAGTCAGGAATTAAACGCTTGAGATTTATGACCTCTCATCCAAAAGATTTATCAAAACAGTTAGTTGATGTCATGGCTGAAGATTCGACAATTATGCCTCATATTCATTTACCGGTGCAGGCAGGTTCAAATAGAGTTTTGCAGAAAATGGGTCGGATTTATACCATTGAACACTATATGAAAATTATTGAATATGTTAAAACTAATCTTCCGTATGTTGTCCTTACGACCGACATTATTGTTGGCTATCCAACCGAAACAGAATCTGAATATGAAGAGACGTTAAAAATTGTTTCTGATGTTCGGTACGATTCGGCATTCATGTTCCGATATTCCGTTCGCCCCGGAACAGCTGCCGCAGATTTTGTCGATGATGTCTCCGAAGATGATAAAATTCGCAGACTTAATAAGTTAATAAAATTACAGCATGGTATATCATACGAGCAGAATCAGCGGGAACTAAATCAGGTACGGTTTGCTCTTATAGAGGGATATTCTAAAAGGTCTCCTGAAAAAATGAGAGCAAGAACAGACGGAAACAAAACAGTCCTTTTTGAAGATAAGGGTTTTAAAGAGGGTGCTATAGTGCCTGTTAAAATAACTGCTGCAGATGCATTTACATTGCACGGAGAGATAGTGGAGCCGAACTAATGGATAATTTACTTTTTTATTGGCTGTCCCCATTTGTATTTCTCGTTCTTGCAATATTTTTATCTGCCCGAATTAAGTTCTTTTCATCGGGTGTGATTGCCGGTCGGGTTCCATTTTTTATCGGAGTTTTTATTCTTCTGCTTGCTGTCAGTTGGAATTCAATAACTCATCTTTCAGATTACGCCGAATGGTTTATCCCCGGTGCGTATGCTGTTATAGATATTGTCCATTTTGTGTTATTTCTCTTAGGAGCTGTGTTGACTGTTGTCGGATTGGTACTTTTTGCTGATTATTGGCAAACACAAAAAGATGATATCATAGTACAGGAACAAAAATTATCTTTACTTTCTGAATTACAAAAAGATGCTCGTGACCCATATCATTTAATGGAACTATTTAACCTTTCATTAAAAGAGATTGTTTCCAATGTAGATGAAACAGTTGGGGCTTTGTTTTTAGTGAATAGAAATCGTCGACAATTAGTGCTGGCTTCATCTATTGGACTTTCAAAAAAAGATACGGCTCACTTAGAACAATATCCACTCGGACAAAATATTATTACGCAGTCTATTGAATTAGGAGAACCAATGATTGCAGGAGAATTTGTGTGTGCAGATAATGCCAAGCAGGCTATTGACACTCAATATAATTCGACATTAGTACTTCCTATGATTTCCGGAACCGAAAAAATCGGTGCTATTGTTTTACTCTCTGAAAATAAACAATTCTTTAGCAGAACAGAGATAAAATTCTTATCTCCAATTGCTGAGTGGTTGGCTGAAAAAGTGAAATCAACAAAACTTGCCAGAGAACTGACTCATTTGACAAAAGAAAAAGATGAGGTTACAGAATCTCATGCGGAACTAAACCGAAGACTCTTTTCATCCACAGCATCGCTTCATGCGTCTGATGTTATAGCATCATATTGTCGTTCGTTAGTAGGAGTTGTTGATAGTAAATCAGTTCATCTATTTGGGTTAAAAAATGGTTTTCTGCAATTTTATGGCGGTTCAGAACCTATTATAGATTTGTCTGAAAATTATAAAACTGCCCTGATTGAAGCACTTGATAAGAAAAAACCGTTAATTATCAATCAAGAAACTACTACCGATGAAGGACAGAAATATATTGCCAAATCATCACTTATTTTTCCAATAATAACCGCTAATTCATCTGATGCTCTATTATTTATCAAAGATACAAAAGCATTCACCGTTAATGACAGTGATTTAAAAACTATTGATATCTATGCAAATCTTGCAAGATTATCACTGCAAAGACAGGAGAGTCTGAATCTCAATATTACCCGCCGTAAAGGTCTTGATAAAGTTATTTCTCTTTTACGTTTTGAAAA
>CALCCW010000006.1:0-6631 GCA_937900185.1 uncultured candidate division Zixibacteria bacterium
TTCGGTCATTATATATTTTTTTTTTTTTTTTTTTTAATGATACGGCGACCACCGAGATCTACACTCTTTCCCTACACGACGCTCTTCCGATCTCCGCAATGATTCTATAATACTGATTGCAACTAACGAAAAAGAGGAGTACGAACTTGCCAAAAACATCGTCAGGCTTACTTAGTCGCTCTCTTGCGGTCTATTTTAAAGACCTTCGTTTGGAACTCCGTACCAAAAGTGCTTTAAATGCTATCTTGATGTTTGGTATCACTACTTTAGCGGTTGTATCTTTTTCTTTAGGGCAGAGTGGATTATCCCCCAAGTTGTTATCTTCTCTTTTTTGGATTATTATGTTTTTCTCGGCTATGTCAGGACTTGCCCAGACATTTATCAGAGAAGAAGAAACCGGGACCTCACTTATTCTCAATTTAACTGCCGAACCCAATTCTATATATATTGGAAAATTGTTGTTTAACTTAACTCTCTTAGTTACGATGACAGCGATTATTACACCAATGTTTTTTATTTTTACCGATGCCCCCACTGGAAATATTCTTCCGTTTGTGGTCATTCTTGTATTAGGGATACTCGGGCTGGTTTCTGCTACAACACTTGTGGCGGCAATTATTTCAAAAGCGTCTGTCAAAGGGGCATTGTTCTCGGTTGTATCATTTCCGGTTTTGATGATATTATTAATGGTCTTGGTTGGAGCAACTGAAAAAATATTTGATAACCAATCACTTGCAGAAACATCCTCAGAAATTCAGGTTTTAATCTCCTATGTTGTTGTTATGACTACTATTTCACTCCTGTTATTCAAGTTTGTTTGGCGTGAGTGAGAAATAAAAGATTGTGAAAAAAAGACCAAACTTATGAATTTTGTTGCTTTTTTAAAATTTAGTTGTATAATGGTTTACAAGGAAAACGATTGTTTGGAGAAATTCAAAGATGTGGTATAAATTAGTTTTATTTGTCTTAATGTCTATAATGATTTACTTCTCTTTTGCACTTCCTGCCCCTCAACAGCAGATAGGTGAATCAAGCAGAGTTTTCTATTATCATATTCCGCAAGCGTGGATATGTGTGATAGCTTTTGCGATGTCAATGTTTTACTCAATCAGATATTTACAAAAAAAAGATATTAAGTATGATGACAAAGCTGTGGTTGCTGCTAAACTTGGTCTTATTTTTTGTATTTTAGCAACAGTGACGGGGGCAATGTTTGCCAAAGTTACTTGGGGAGTGTACTGGAACTGGGACCCGAGACAAACATCGGTGTTTATTCTACTGCTTATTTATGGTGCTTATTTTGCATTACGCGGTGCGGTTGAGATTGAGGAAAAACGGGCAGCTTTGTCGGCGGTCTATTCGATTTTTGCTTTTGTAACAGTACCATTTTTGATTTTTATCGTTCCTCGCATGGTTCCGTCATTACATCCTAACGATTCAATCATAAGTGAAAATTTAAAATTCAATATTGAAGGTGCCATTTCATTAGTTTTCTTCTCATCTTTGGCACTTTTTACCGTACTATATATTTGGTTATTTAATATAGGAGTTCGAGTACAACTCCTTATAAGAAAGCAATTAGAACAAGAGGATTTCTAAATGGACGGAAATTATGTTGTCATGGCTGTTACGCTGATAGTATGGATTGGTCTGTTTTTCTTTATCTTAAGCGTAGATAAGAAAGTAAAAAAACTTGAGGAGAAATCATAATGACGGTTAAATATATTATTGGCGGCGTTATAGTTATATTATTTATGATTTGGGGGGCAACAGCTTTTTTGGATACAACAATTCAGTATGTTTCAATTGAAAAAGCAAAAACATCCCATAAGATGGTACAGGTGATGGGCAAAATTGATTTTGATACCAAAAAATATGATGCCGAAAATTCCCGCTTGGAATTTGAGGTGTATGATGCCGATGCTGAAAATATTGTTGGGGCAGCATCTATGAATGTAGTCTATCATGGTGTTGTACCGGGGAATTTTGATCAAGCTACCTCGGTTGTGTTAAAAGGTAAAACCGAAGGCAACCATTTTCTAGCTGAACAAATGCTTGTAAAATGTCCTTCAAAATATCAAGGTGAGAATAGTGCGGAATATCAAGACATGGAAAAACATAATAAAGCTTTAAAAAAACGGAGTTTAAATAATGGCACCTAACATACCCGGCGACCTGCTGATTTATATAGGATTTGCTTTTAATATTTTAGTCGGGATTTTTTTCCTGTTTCTTGCCCAAGGCAAAACTACTTATGAAAATTTGGCTTTAAAATCATATCATCTTTTTACAGCCGTCATAACTCTTGCGACTTGCTACTTAATTTATCTTTTCTTTGAAAACACTTTTGTTGTAGCATACGTCTATAATTATTCAGACAAATCTCTACCGTTCTTTTATAAGCTCTCTGCTCTTTGGGGCGGACAGGAAGGTACCTATCTTTTATGGCTTATGATGAATGCCTTTTTTGGGTATATTATAATTAAAAAAGGTGGTGTCTATCGTAATGTAGGTATGGTTGTTTATTCAATTGTAAACCTGTTTTTCTTATTCCTGCTTGTTAAACTTTCGCCGTTTGCATTATTAAACGGATATCCTCCTGATGGTGCCGGACTGAATCCGCTTTTACAGAATCCTTGGATGGTCGTTCATCCGCCGGTTATATTTATCGGGTATTCACTATCAGCAGTTCCATTTTCGTTTGCGATGGCAGCTTTGATATTAAATGATTTTTCTTCATGGGTAAAAAGAGCATTTCCCTGGGCAGCTATTACAGCTCTTATGCTTGCCGGTGGTAATATCTTAGGCGGCTATTGGGCTTATATTACCTTAGGATGGGGTGGTTTCTGGGCATGGGATCCGGTTGAAAATTCATCGTTTATTCCCTGGTTTATTGCTATAGCATTTATACATGGTTTGCTAATTGAAAAACGAACCGGAGCTTTACGCAAATCTAATATTTTAATGGCATCGTTTGTTTTTATTCTTGTTATTTATGGAACTTTTTTAACTCGAAGCGGAGTTCTTGCTGATTTCTCGGTGCATAGTTTTGTTGATTTAGGAATCAATCAATATTTAGTTCTCTTTTTAGTATTGTATATTTTGATGGCACTTATGTTTTTTGTGAAAAATAAGATAAACTATATAATAGCAACTTTACTTTTTGTTGCTTTTGCTATTACAACTTTTGTAACCGGCGGGAATCAATATGTCGGTGTTTTGATTACTATCTATGCATTTACAAATCTAATTATTTTTATACCTCAACAGCATTATATAAGCAATATACCGATAACTTTTAATATTTTTAATAAAGAATTTATTACATTTTGCGGTATGGCAATTTTATTTGTTTTTCCGGTAATAGTTCTTTTTTGGACATCGCTGCCGATATTAACAAATATTTTTACCGATAATCCTCATGCTGCCAATATGTCTACATACAATACATTCGCCGTACCATTTGCAATAATTTATGCTCTTTTATTAACAGTGGCACCAATTACTGCATTTCAAAATCGTACAATTGAAAAGTGGCACGCAAAACTTGGTATTATTACGGCGTTTGCATTAGCAATAGGGTTTGGTTTGTTCTATTTTATATTAGGGTCGACTTTGATGTTTGCCGCTATTTTTTCAGTGGTAACAATATCGCTGGCTATGTATATGCTTAACGGTGAGTTCTTTAAAGAACTTTTTATACCGCTTTTATTAGCTCTTTTGACAGTTGTTTTTTCTCAGTATGTCGGAGTTGAAAATAAAATGTATATGCTTTTCTTTGCTGTTGCGGTTATGATGACAGCAAGTAATTTGATTTCAATGTTGAGAAATATTTCATCATGGAAAACTATTGGTGCTCAGATTTCACATGTCGGGTTCGGTTTAATGATAATTGGAGTGTTGGCATCATCAGCCTTTACTACTAATAAAAAATTAGTGATTCCGCGGGGCGGCAGCGATGATGCTTACGGACTCTCCGTGTCATATTTAGGCATGGAACATAATTTTGATTATCCTCAGAATAAGCTGATTTTAAAATATACAGAAAACGGCAAAGAGTACAAAGCTGACCCGCAGTTATATTTCTCGCAAAAACTGCAGGGGATTATGAAAAGACCTTTTGTAGATAAATATTTATTGTATGATCTCTATTTTTCACCTGAACAAATTAAACAGTCGGATGGCGACGGTAATGCTATGGTCTTGACAAAGAATGAACCTTTTGAACTTGAAGGCTATCAGTTTACATTCATTAGATATGAAATGACTCGAGATGGAGGTAACGGTTCTCATTCGTCCATGTCAGCTGTTGCCTATATTGATGTTTCTAAAAATGGAAAGGTTGTACAGATTACTCCGACGATAACACTAAAGTCTCATGGTGATGAAAAGGAAACAGAGACAATCAATAAGCCTGCATCATTTGGTGAAAACAATAAATATGTCGCTTCTATTGATCAAATATTGGATAACCAAAACGCTGTTTCTCTTAATATCCCCGGACTTACCTTTACCGGACCACCAGACAGGTTGATTTTGGATATTTCCAAAAAACCTATTATTAACTTTGTATGGCTTGGTACCACATTGATCTTATTGGGTGCCATAGTCGTTTACTTCCGTCGTAAAGACGAAATGGTTTAAATAACCAAATTTACCTCTCGGTGATTAAATATCTCCGAGAGGTTTTCCGATAAACTGACTATGAACAAATTTATCATATCATTTCTTATTACTATTTTATCAATTGTGTCAATTTTTGCCAAGCAAATATCTTTTGACCCGTCATCAGGTATTGTTGAAATTGACGTACTTATCGATGGTCGTATTTCCGGTAAATTTGGTATTGATACCGGGGCTGACAGGTTGTATATAGATAAACAATTTGCTTTAAATAATAATATTGAAATTCTGCAAGCTTTTAACCAGCGAAATATTCAAGGAAGTGACGGTTCTGCGAAAGCATTAGCCGCATCAATAAAGTCATTTGAAATATCCAATGATATCGTACTTACAAATTTGAGTGCGACGGTTGTTGATTTATCAAACATTAGTAAAGGAGGAACACCTCCAGACGGATTGATAGGTTTTCAAGTTTTAAAAGATTTTTATGTCTCAATAGACTATCCCAATAACTTATTGGGGCTATCAAAAGATGCACCCGATTTTTTGCGGGGGAGAAGATACACAGAAATTCCATTTTCTCAATACAAAAATTTTATTATCGTCGATGTTGTTCTTAATGATAAATTGACTGTTCCGATGCTCTTAGATTATTGTGCCTCATATACTACGATTTCTCCATCGGTAGCCAAACAGCTTGAAATTCCAATTTTAGATAACAGACGTGCTAAGATACCATCGGTCAATATAGGCGGTGTCGAATCGCAGAATGTGTGGGCTTTTGTCTCAGATTTAAAAGAACTCAAGAAATCGACTCCGAGAGCAAAATTTGAGGGTATTATCGGCAGTTCATTTTTGCATTCATATAATATTACAGTCGATTATTTTAATAAGAAAATTTATATTCGAAAATAAATATTTCTAAACAATCTACAAGTTTAAACGTATAATATGTTGTTAATAAAAGCACAATTAGCTTGTTTTCTTTTTTTTATGCCTTACCTTATTAAGGTCTGGTAGATAAAATCAATATAATTTAATAGAAAGTTTTGAATAATGAGTCCTTGGAGTTTTGAATTTTCATTTGATACAGATGTAAAAAATCGGATGTTGTACAGCAAAATATATGGTATTTGGAAGATTGAAACTGCCCATGCGTATGTTGAAGAACTGAAAGTGGAAGCACAACCATTAATTAAAACCCCATGGTCAAAACTTATTGATCTTTCAAATTGGAAAACTGTTCATCCTGAAGTGATTAAAGTTATTGGTACATTAAATCAATGGTGTCGTGATAACAAGATGGAATGGGTTGTGTATGTTGTCAATCAGCAGGTTGGGTATGGGCAGCTTATGAAAATGTTTGAATCCGGTAGATACAATGACATCGCTAAGACATTTCGTACGATGAGAGAGGGTGAGGATTTTCTTATTAGCAAAGGTTATCATATCCGCAAAGATTCCGGTAGTATTTTTAAGTAAACAAACAGTTTCTACCGTTTATTGCGAAGCAACTTGTCGCTGTGTTATTTCGATTTTAATTTATAGTTAAAAAACCCATACTAAGTATTAACTTGGCATGGTTTTTTGTTATTATTTTGTAGGGCTCAGGAATGCCTGAACCTATTCTGCGTTTATTATAGAGAACAGCTCATGTCTTCACCACAGCACATAGGGGATTTAATCTTCCCATGACCGTTCGGACATTCTGATATCTGGACTTCATTGCCGTCATCAAGTTTCAGCATTTTGTTTACAAGCGGTGCATCACATTTCGCACAGGTTGCATTTACAGACATTCCGCATTTTGCACATTCGTATGTTGCCATTTTTTAATAGATCGGAAGAGCGTCGTGTAGGGAAAGAGTGTAGATCTCGGTGGTCGCCGTATCATTAAAAAAAAAAAAAAAAAAACATACCATACTTACCTTGTTCCATCATTGTTAACCACAAATCTACCTTATCTTATCTAGTTATTCTATCATCACTGTGTCTCATTAGTGTCCTC
>CALCCW010000007.1:0-7758 GCA_937900185.1 uncultured candidate division Zixibacteria bacterium
TATTGTATATTTTTTTTTTTTTCAAGCAGAAGACGGCATACGAGATATATCAGTGTGACTGGAGTTCAGACGTGTGCTCTTCCGATCTAAACTTATATCCGATTCCGGCAGTTCTTTGATAATATCAAATAAAATACGAGCCGGAATTGAAGTAGAACCTTTTTTAACAACAGTACAATCAATAGATGTTGTTATAGAAATATCAAGGTCTGTTGCGGATATTTTTATTTTATTATCCAACGCTTCAATCAAAATATTTGTAAGTATCGGTAACGTAGATTTAGTCGGTACAACTTGTAATACATGTTGTAGATAACTAAACAATCTTGATTTTGGTAAAGAGAACTTCATTTATTTACTCTCCTAAAAAAATTAAAATATCCACACATAATGTTATTTTTTCTTTCTTATATATATAAAACATAATAATAATAACTACTGTGTAAATGTCAATAAGTGTCTTTGTAAAGAACAGAAAGTATCATTACTAACAATACGGCAACAACTTAACATTTTATCTTCTGCCTTAAAACTGTTCACATTTCTATTCACATTTAACAACATTTATTATCACTTTTCCACATTAAAATTTTTATTCACATAATCCTATGATTATCCACAAAACAATCCACGGCTTATCAATAGAGCAAAGAGGCGGATATTTTGTCTATTTTATCTCTCAATGACGGGTCGTTTGACATTTTTTTCGAGATTAAATCACAGGCATGAATAACCGTTGAGTGATCTCGTCCGCCAAACTCGTCCCCGATAGTTTTTAACGAATGTTCTGTTAATGATCGCGAAAGATACATTGCAACCTGTCGAGCCAAAGCAATATTAGAGGTTTTCTTTTTTGCTTTCATCATTTCAAAGTCAATATGAAAATGGTCGGCTGTCTTTTGCTGAACCAAATGTATAGTAACCTCTTTTTTTCTGCTTGAAAATGTATCTGCAAGAACTTTTTTAGCAAGCTCCAAATCGACAACCTCATTTTTTAATGAAGAATACGCTAACAACCGTATTAATGCCCCCTCAAGCTCGCGAACATTGGTTGAAACTTTATCTGCAATATAGCGAATGACGTTGTCGGGAAGCATGACACCCTCAGACTCAAGCTTTTTCAATAAAATAGCAGAACGGTTTTCCATATCTGGTGCCTGAAGGTCTGTTACAAGTCCCGATGAAAAACGAGACAACAACCTTTCCTCAAGCCCCTTAATATCTTTTGGCGAACGGTCAGATGATAAAATAATCTGTTTCCCTAAATGATATAACGTGTTAAATGTATGGAAAAATTGTTCCTGAGTTGATTCTTTACCGGTAAAAAACTGAATGTCGTCAATAATTAAAACATCAACATCTCGATAGCTTCTTGTAAAGTCAGCTATTGAATGGCTTGAAATCGATGAAATAAAATCAGAGGTAAATTTTTCCGAAGTTGCATACATAACTTTTTTGTCGGGGAACTGTTCCAATATTTTATGACCGATAGCTTGTATGATATGAGTTTTTCCAAGCCCGGTACCACCATAAATATAAAGCGGGTTATATTTTGTCAACCCGGGTGCCTCGGCGACCGCATTGGCGGCGGCACAGGCAAACTGGTTAAAATCACCTACAACAAGCGACTTAAAAGTATACTTCTCGTTTAAATTGTGCTGTTTTTGTGATGCGGGTGTTTTGAGTGTCAAAGATTTTTTTTCATGTGATTGTGCGTAAAAATCCAACGACTGCTGGTCGGTTTCTTCGTTGTGTTTTATAATATACACAATGTCATATTTTTTACCGGACACTTCGGCAAGGGCTTCATCAATAAGCTCTTGAAAATGGTCACGTATCCAGTCGGCGACAAATTGGTTAGGCACCGACACATTGAAATCACCATTGTTGCCCGGAGAACCAATTGTTGGTTTTAACCATGTGCGGAATGTCTGCTCTTTTACCCTATGAGAAAGATAATTTAAACAGTCAGACCACTGTGTTGAGTTTGTTACTGCTTTATTCAATTCAGGATCCCCCCTGAGCGGTTATTAACATCTATTTTCATATACTAATTTATTATCTCTTCAATAGTTGTATAAAAAAGTTCACATTTACTACAAAAGTTATACACAAAGTTATTCACAAATTTAATTTTAATGGTATGTGTAAAACAAAGAAAGACAAGAGCTTTTGCTTTACGGATTTTACTTATCCACACCCTGCCAACACCGATTGGCATCTATTAAGCTTGTGACTATAGATACTTTATGAGTTATCCACCGTCAAGCAGCTGTATGTCATTAATTATTAATATTATTGAAAGTGTTGTGTGTAAATCAGTTATAGTGGCAATAGTAAAACAGTTCAAAGTGAAACAACTAATATATAAGTTACATTTAAAAGTCACATTGTTTAACCTCTACTATTTTCATACAGTTAAGACGATGTGGTATTGGGTGTGATAAACTTAACAATTTTTTAATCATTTTACAATATACATATTGAACGAGATGGTTGCTATTTTTGTGTAGACAGACCTATAAGGTTATATGATTTGAATGATCCCTCAGCAATCTACAGAAATATCATCATGGATTTAAAATGTATATGTTTTTTACAAGAGCTTAAGAACTTTTGAACCCTTAATACACAGTTTCGTTCTCTTGCTTTTGGGTCGAAATCGTACTATATTTTCTTTTCTACGAGAGAAAAAACGAACAATGTATAATTTTTCCCGTAGAATATATTTTATGATATGATGTTTTAAACTAAAATATAAGGAGTCATACCATGTCTGCTGAAAAAGCATACAATGATTTAATTACCTGCTCAAAAAATGTGTCCTTACTCGGTTCATGTGCCGGAGTTCTCGGATGGGACGAGCGTACCTATATGCCAAAAGCCGGATCAAAATTTCGTGCCGACCAGCTTGGACTGCTTTCGGTTTTAGCTCATAAGCAATTCACCGATCCAAAAATCGGAGATCTTCTTTCAGAACTTGAACAGTCTGATTACATGAAAAATCCGGAATCTGCCGAAGCGGTCAATATCCGTGAGATTCGTCATCAATATGATAAATCCACCAAACTACCGTCAGATTTAGTCGAAGCTCTTACCAAAACAACAACCCTTGCTCAAGGGCAGTGGGTAACCTGCCGAGCCAATAATGATTTTAAATCATTTCTCCCGTGGTTTGAAAAAGTTGTTGATTTAACCAAACAAAAAGCGGAAGCATACGGCTACGAAGATGAACCGTATGATTCACTTTTGGATGATTATGAACCGGGGGCTAAAACAAAAGAGATTGTCGAAGTATTTGCAAACCTTCGCACTGAACTTGTTACTCTTTTAGAAAATGTAAAAAACGCACCAAGAAAACCGAAAGTATCTATTGTTGAACGAAAATATGATGTTGAACTTCAGCGTATTTTTGGTGAATCTGTTGCACAGGCTATGGGTTTTAGTTTTGATGAAGGACGATTGGATATTACAACGCATCCTTTCTGTTCCGGCATGGGTCCCGGTGATACTCGTATTACAACTCGTTATAATCCGAGCCGTATTAACGATGCACTTTTTGGCATCATGCATGAAGCGGGTCATGGTCTCTATGAAATGGGTATTGACAAAGAAACTCATTATGGTACACCAATGGGAAATTCAACTTCGTTAGGTATTCATGAATCGCAGTCTCGTATGTGGGAAAACCAAGTAGGTCGTTCAAAATCGTTTTGGAAATATTTCTTCCCACAGGCACAGCGTATGTTCAAAGATACCCTGAGTGATGTGACACTTGATGAATTCTACGGTGCCATTAACAATGTTGCCCCATCGTATATAAGGGTCGAAGCCGACGAGGCGACCTATAACCTGCATATCTTACTTCGTTTTGAACTTGAACGAGGACTTATGACCGGCGAGATTAAACCGGCTGATATTCAAGAAGAATGGAACGAACGGTTCAAAAAATATTTTGGCATTGAAGTTGATACGGTTGCCAACGGATGTCTGCAGGATGTTCATTGGTCAGCAGGACTGATTGGATATTTTCCGACCTATACATTAGGTAATTTATATTCGGCACAGTTCTTTAACAAAGCGAAAACAGATTTAGGTGATTTAGACACTCAGTTTGAACGTGGTAATTATCTTAAACTTCGTGAATGGCTGCGGACAAATATTCATCAGCATGGACAAAGATACCGTGCGACAGATTTAGTCAAAGTTGTCACCGGTGATGCCCTTGACCACAAACCGTTGATTGCTTATATGAATAAAAAGTATGGTGAAATCTACGGCTTTTAAATTTTGAATATCTTCAGTCAGGAAAGGGTTCCTGACTGCTCGAAAAGTTTGTAAAATAGTAAGGCAGGTCTCGCTTTTGAGACCTGCCTTTTTTAATGAACTCTGTCATTGAGAGAACCGGATATGGCAAATTTATTGATATGGCAGTAAACAATATTATCAACTATCATTTCTTTATTTTAAATTTATGAAGAGTATTTAATTAATATTATTCTGGAATAACCTTGTTATAAATCAAATATGAAATCAACGTATATCATCAGAAATTAGACATCTTTTTATTAAACTCATACTCGATAAGAGAGTACGTTAATATCTTATAATAAATAAATAAAATATTTGTTTGATTTATACTCTGTTTTAACCGAAATTATAGAACAGATAAGAAAATACACAAGGTAGATATATGCGAATTATTATTGTCGGCGGTGGAATTGTTGGTAATTCCTTAGCCAAATATTTATTACATGAAAAACATCATATTTCCATGGTTGAACTTGACCCAAATCTCTGTGCTCAAAGTTCTGAAAAACTTGATATGCAGGTAATCCAAGGTTCCGGTTCTTCTCCTGCGATATTAAAAGAAGCCGGGATTGAAAATGCCAATATGGTGCTTGCGGTAACTCCAAATAATGAAGTAAATATGATTGTCTGTGCTATCGCCGCACAGCACAATGTAAAACGTCGTATAGCACGGCTTCGGGGTGGTGAATTCTCTGACGAATCGGGACTTATCGACTTAAAAAAAATAGGGATAACATCTGTTATTCATCCTGAAAAAGCTCTCGTTGACCATATTTTGCAATTTGTAGAAACTCCCCATGCTATACAATCAGCAAATTTTGAAAATGGTAAGATTTTGATGAGGGGATACAAAGTGACCGAAAATATGCCTATTACCGGAAAAACAACTCGTGAAATTCGGGAAAGTATCGCTCCCGATATTATTCTGTTTGCCGCTATTGTGCGTGATGGGGTAGGCATGATTCCTGATGGTGATACAAAAATAGAATCCGATGATATCTTGTACACCCTTTTTCCGAGAGTATCAATTGACAGGTTTATGCACCTAATAGGGTATGAAAAGAAAAATAGAAAAATTATTATCACCGGCGATACCTTTGCAACAATGGAACTCGCAAACGCATTTGAAAAATTAGACTATAAAGTTACGTATGTAAATCCAAATATTGAGCATGCCCATGCCGCTGCGGCACAGTTTGAAAATATTGAAGTTCTTCATGGCGACTGTACCGAAGAAGATATTTTAACGGAATTGAACGTCAACAAAGCATCGTTTTTTATCTCAGTATCAGATTCTGCTGATTATAATATGCTCTCGGCACTTCTTGCCAAAGCTGAGGGGGCTCACGAGGTAATCGCAACGACAACCGATACAAGCCATAATAAATTATACAGTTCTATCGGCATAGATCATGTTATTAACCCAAGATTGACAACCGCCCGGGAAATTTTGGAAATTATCTCTCGCGGACATATTGGTGCGGTAGTAAAACTGTCGAATGTTGATATTGAGGTAGTACGTTTGACAGTAGACCCCAAGTCAGATATTGCAGGTATGAAAGTTCGCAACCTTGCGACTAAGATGCAGCGAGGTACTATGCTCGGAGTGATTATCAGAGATGATAAAATGATTCTGCCGGATGGTGAGACCGAAATTTTATCCGATGACCATGTGATTGTTATAACATATCATAAAAATCTTGCAACTATTTCAAAACTGTTTAAACCTCGCGGATTTTTTAAACGGAGTTTATAAATGCGTAAAACTGCAGTCAGTTATGCAATCGGAAAACTTTTGCAGGTTATGGGAATGCTTCTTTTAATCCCACTGTCACTTGCTGTTTATGACAATTACCAACTTCCTTTTAGTGAAATGGTTGTGCATACCGAAATATTTGGGTTTGGATTTGCCGCACTGTTTGCACTGCTTTTAGGTTCTTTGTCTGTTTATTTATTTCGTTCAGGGAAAAATCTTCAGGGAGTAAAAGAAGGTTACGCTATTGTTACATTTGGATGGCTGGGGCTTACATTTGTCGGAGCAATCCCTATGATGTTTTGGTTTATGTCTCTTGACCCTTATGGCTGGTCAAATATATTTTTACATTTTACAAATTCCTTTTTTGAAATTATGTCGGGCTTTACGACAACAGGTTCTACAATTTTATCAAATATTGAAGCCGCTCCCCGTTCTATTCTGTTTTTACGGGCATTAACACACTGGTTGGGCGGAATGGGTATCATAACACTTGCGATTGCTGTTTTTCCTGCGATGGGTGTTTCGGGCTATCAGATGTTTCGAGGTGAAGTACCCGGACCAACAACAGAAAAATTACAGCCGAGACTTGCACAGACTGCCTCTATTTTGTGGGGAGTATATTTATTGTTCACTGTTGCTGAAACGATTTTGCTGATGTTTGGAGGGATGGATTTGTTCGACGCAGTGTGTCATACTTTTGCAACTATGGCAACCGGTGGGTTCTCAACAGAAAACTCATCTATTGCTGCTTATAATTCTGATTTTATTGAATGGGTCATAACAATATTTATGTACTTTGCCGGTATGAATTTCCTTTTGCATTTTAAAGCGTTACGGGGAGATTTAAATTCAATGATAAAAAATAAAGAATTCCTTTTTTATACCGGTACAATTTTAACGGCAATTATTATTGTTACGGCGGTTTTATATTTTAACGGAATAGAAAAACAAGATACTACTTTCCGGCATTACCGTAACGGAGACCCAACGACCGAAGAATTTACGGTGCATTATGATGCCCAAAGTAAGAAGTATGATACTTTTTATGATACCTTTCGGATAGCATCATTTCAAACTCTTTCTATAGTAACAACTACCGGATTTGCAACAGTCGATTTTGATCTCTGGCCTGACTTTTTACGGTTTCTCTTGGTAGCACTTATGTTTTTTGGAGGGTGTGCCGGTTCCACCGGGGGCGGTATAAAAATGATTAGAGTAATGCTTGTGAGTAAGTTCGGTTTGAATGAACTGAAAAAGCTCACTCAACCAAGACTTGTCTCAAAAGTGAAAATTGGCAAAACAGCTGTTGATGATAAAACCCTAATGAACGTAGTCGCATTTTTTGTTCTTTTTATATTTTTATTTGTTCTTATATCAGGATTGATGACTATGTTTGTACCGGATTTGACAACGGCACTCACAAGTTCAATTGCAACTATGGGAAATATAGGTCCGGGACTTTCGGGAGTTGGGGCGGTGGAAAACTATGGATGGATTCCTATACCGGGCAAATGGATACTGATTTTCTCAATGCTTTTGGGACGGCTTGAGATTTTTACTGTCTTGATTATTTTCCGCCCATACGTCTGGCGAAAATAGTATCTTTTGTTACCCTTTTATTATAATCTATAAATTTATCAAAAGCCATAAAAGTATATTTAATATGTTTAGAATTATAATTTTTCGCGGGT
>CALCCW010000008.1:0-4607 GCA_937900185.1 uncultured candidate division Zixibacteria bacterium
TTTTTCTTTTGTGTCTTATTTGGATTTTCTTTTTTTTTTTTTAATGATACGGCGACCACCGAGATCTACACTCTTTCCCTACACGACGCTCTTCCGATCTAGAACTTTCCAGTAATATCGGTATTGGTAAATATGCCGTTGAATTAGGCGGGGAAGAGTTGTATCAACTTTCACATAAATTTGGAATTGGTGAAAAAGCACTTCCGGGATGGCCGGGAGAACAATCTGGATATATAAAAAAACCTAAAAGATGGTCTGACTTTAATGTTGCCTCTTTATCAATCGGGCATGCTGTAGCAGTGAATGCTTTGCAAATGGCGAATGCGATGGCAGCAGTAGCAAATGGCGGGACTCTCTATCAACCGAAACTTATTCTCTGTGATGTTGATGAAAAAGGTAATCCTGTTGATGTAAAACCCTCAAAAGTTATAGCTGAATTGATGAGTAAAAAAACATCAGATACTCTCAGGTCATTTTTACGGGGAGTTGTAGAACGGGGAACAGCTGAGGGTGTTAATTCTCCAATAGTGACGATAGCAGGTAAAACAGGTACGGCACAAATTTACGATACAGAACGAAAACGATATTCACATAGTAAATATATGGCAAGCTTTGCCGGTTTCTTCCCTGCAGAGAACCCTCTGGTAACCGGAATTGTCGTTATGAAAAATCCTCAGCCGGTGCATTACGGCGGGCTTACATCGGGTATTACTTTTAGAAGAATTGCCGAACGGTACACAATTATTCATCCTGATTTATTTACTGCCCCTGCCAGAATGATTGCTGAAAACTCGGATAAAATAAAAAAGACTCAAGTTGTTCCGAATTTTATCGGTCAGCTTCTTGTAAATGCTCAAAAGCAAGCAGGCGAAAAAATGATAAAACTTCGGGCAACAGCCGACAGCGGGTTTGTTGTTTGGCAGTATCCTTCGGCTGATAGATTGATTTTTGAAGATGATGAAGTTTTAGTTGTTGTCCAATCGGATATCAAACAAAAACAAAAAATGGTAAATCTCACCGGACTTTCTGTTCGTGAGGTCTCGGCATATATGCAGCACATGGGATTAAAATACTCGGTTGTCGGCAATGGTAAGGTTTATCGCCAGTCTATTAAACCGGGGGAATTTGTACAAAAAGACAGTAGCTATAAGTTAGAATGCAAACCGATTTAGGAGCAGGATATTAAACTCAAGGATTTGGTCGCAGGGTTAGAGCATAAGGAAATATTCGGCAACCCTGATGTAGAGATAGGAAATTTAGAATATGATTCCCGCTTGATTAAACCAAACGGTCTTTTTATCGCTGTGGAAGGTTATCAAGTTGACGGATTTGATTTTGTCGAGAGTGCCGTTGCCAATGGTGCCGTTGCTGTTATCGGAGAAAGAAAATCTTGCGATAATGCTCCGAACTATGTACAGGTTAAAAATATCCGTCAAGCGATGCCTGAAATCGCCGGAATGTTTTACGGTTATCCTGGGCTAAAAATCAAAGCATGCGGTGTGACAGGCACAAACGGTAAAACTACAACTTGTTTTCTCATTAAAAATATTCTTGAAGCACGAAATAAAAAAGTCGGATTGATTACGTCACAAATCTATGACACCGGCGATGAAAAATTTGATGCTGAGCGTACAACCCCTGAATCACTTGACCTACAACGACTCCTCTTTTTGATGAAGAAAAATTTCTGTGTTAATGCTGTCATTGAAGTTTCATCACATGCTCTTTCGTTACATCGCGTTGATAATATAAATTTTAGAGTAGCTGTGTATACCAATTTAACCAGAGACCATTTAGATTTTCATAAAACAATGGAAGAATATTTAGCCGCCAAAACTTTATTATTGAAAAAACTTGAAGGTCCTCTTTCGTATGCGGTTATCAATCTTGATGTACCTGAATTTAGAGAATTGTTCGGAGATTTTGCATCATCGTTTATTAGTTACTCACTTGAAGATTCCAAAGCAGATATCTATTGCTCTAATTATGATATTCAACCGCATGGTACAATTTTTGATATTGTGACACCAATGGGAAACCGAACAATTGATTATAAACTTGCGGGTAAATTTAATCTGATCAATGCTATAGCTGCCATCGGCGGCGGTATGGCGTGTGGGGTGGATATTGATTCTGTTGTCAAAGGACTTGAATCGGCAGAACCTATACCGGGTAGGTTTAACTATGTAGACTTAGGTCAGCCATTTGCGGTATACATAGATTATGCTCACACCCCCGATGCTATCGAAAGATTAATTATGTCGGCTCGTGAATTAACTGACGGACGAATCTTTACTCTATTTGGATGCGGTGGCGATAGAGATACTGGCAAACGGTCACTTATGGGACAAGCAGCAACACTTAATTCTGACTATGCGATAGTTACATCTGATAATCCTCGCTCGGAAGATGCTGCTGCTATCATTGAAGATATTAAACCGGGGATGGTAGGAAATAATTATGAAATTTGCATTGATCGTGAAGAAGCTGTCAAAAAAATTATAGGACTCGCTAAAGAAGGCGATGTTGTTCTGTTAGCAGGCAAAGGTGATGAAAACTATCAGGAAATCAAGGGAGTGAAATCACCATTTAGCGACAAGGATGTCGCACTAAAATTTTTACATGAACTTGGGTATGCAAAATCTGAGGATAAGCAGGAGAATTGATACAATTGCGTTTTGACCAATTAGCTGAATACTGCCACGGCAAACTTGCAAATAGTTCGCACGGAGCTGAACTGTTTTATGGTGTCTCTATTGACAGCAGAACTCTCAAAGAGCAGGAGTTATTTATTGCTATTAACGGAGAACAGCAAGATGGACATCAGTATATCAGTCAGGCAGTCAATAAAGGTGCTAAAGGTGTCATTGCTGAAAATTCTTACGCAAATCTTTTAAGTATATCAAAAACAGTTCCTGTTGTGACAGTTGAGAACTCTTACCTTGCTATGTTGGATTTGGCAAAAGTATACCGTCAATCACTTGGTGCAAAATTTATCGGTATAACCGGTTCTAATGGAAAAACTACTACCAAAGAGTTAGCATTTTTACTGCTGCAGGCTGTCGAACAAAATGTATATAAAACCCCCGGTAATTTGAATAATCTTTTTGGCGTTCCCCTTACACTTTTTCAAATTGATAAAGAGTGCAAAGCAGCAGTTTTAGAACTTGGAATTTCAACAGAAAACGAAATGTCAAAACTTGCCGAAATTTCTCAGCCAAATGTTGTAGTAATCACAAATGTCGGTATTTCTCATTTAGAATTTCTTTCATCAGTGCAGGAAGTTGCCCAAGCAAAACTTGAACTGATTAAAAATCTGTCTTCCGATGTTCCGCTTATAGTTAATGCTGATGATTCTGTTTTAATGAAGGAAGCAAAAAAAATTAGAGATTCTTTTATAACGTTCTCTTTAAAAAATGATTCTGATTTCAAAGTGCAAAAAATAACTTCTCATACTGACAACGGAAATATTGTTACGATAGATTCACATGATTTTTATCTTCCCCTTATTGGAAGACATCAAATTGCAAATTTAACAGCGGCGTATGCAGCAGTGAAAACTTTGGGTTATTCATTTGATAATATTGATACAATGAAAATTAAATTTGAAACCGCACCAATGCGAGGACAGATTATTGAAGTCTCAAGTTTGAAAATTATATCTGACTGTTATAATGCCAATCCCGACTCTATGAAAGCAGGGCTTAAAGCGTTTTTTGAGCTTCAAACAAAGAACCGTCGGATTCTTATCTTAGGTGATATGCTTGAACTTGGGAATGATTCCGAAAAATATCATAAACAAATTGGTGAGTTCCTCTCAGATAAAAAGTTTGATATGCTTATAACTGTTGGAGAACTTGCTAAAGAGATACAAAAAAATTGCATCGCAAACGGTATAAAAAAAGTAGAATATACAAACAGTAAAGAACTTTCAGATGCCATCTTATCTTATGTCACAGATAGAGATTTTATCTATATCAAAGGTTCTCGTGGCGTAGGACTTGAGAAAGTGCTGCAAGAATTACAAACATTCGGGGAGGAGACCTGATGTTTTATCATTTATTATATCCGTTAACTGACTCTTTCAGCGGGTTTAATCTCTTTAGATATATTACTTTCCGTGCAGCGGGAGCAACAATTACGGCTCTGTTTATTTGTCTTATTCTTGGTCCGTTTTTTATTCGACTGCTTCAAAAAATGCAGGTCAAAGAGTCAATACGAGCCGAAGGTCCTGAATCGCATCAGAAAAAAGCAGGGACTCCTACAATGGGAGGCTTGATAATTTTAAGCGGAATTATTATACCGTCTCTTTTGTGGGCAGACCTGACAAATTTTTATATACAGTCTGTTTTGGTTGTTACCCTCTGGCTTGGTATGCTTGGTTTTATGGATGACTATTTAAAAGCAATCAAAAAAGAACCGAAAGGTTTAGTCGGAAAAAAGAAACTTATAGGACAAATTTTGTTAGGGTTGTTGTTTGGGCTTGGAATAACTTATCTGTCACCAAACTATGACGGTATGACTAATATTCCGTTTAGATCGGAAGAGCGTCGTGTAGGGAAAGAGTGTAGATCTCGGTGGTCGCCGTATCATTAAAAAAAAAAACA
>CALCCW010000009.1:0-3264 GCA_937900185.1 uncultured candidate division Zixibacteria bacterium
TCTTTTGGGATAAAACTTTCCATAGGAGGAAGAAGCATCATCCCATAACCGGCTTTTTCTTTTTTTGTCTGCATACATATATTTTATTAATTTCTTAACATAACAGCAAGGACTTTTTCAACAAGCCACTTGCGTTGGGTTTAGTGACACTCTCTCCATTGATAAATCATATTTCATACTTTATGAACGAATATATCGAACAGATTGTCAATAATAAAAAATGGTTCCCAGATCAAGAGACTGTGTCGCAATAGGCAATGTCTGTTCACAAACCCACTTCGTGGCTTCAGGAACAGACATAACATGGTGAAAATTTGAATTATGTCACTGCCTCTTAGATCTACATGAGGTTTGACGTAATATGTCGACGCTTCTTATATTTTTATCTGCGGCAGCCAATGTCCGGTTGTTAATTTATAAATACAATGCAAAGTTTTATATGGGTTGTTTGAATTTGTCGCAAAATATTTTGGGATTAAATTTCCTCGATAACGTGACTTATGAAATGAGAGCCCTGCAAAATTTGAAACGAATGGACTTGATTTATAGAGAGTCGTAAAAATACAATCAATGACTTTATTACTTGAACTTTTAAAATTGTTTTTTTCCTTCTCTTTAAGATAAAACGGAAGTAAACCTATATTTACAAATGAAATATCTTCTTGAGCAAACTGACTCATCGCCTGCAAAAGAGTATGAGTACGACTTCCTTTAGGTGATGATGTCACTTGCCTTGAAATAACTTCAGCATAGCCAATAATCTTATTATCAGTATACATTGGATCAAAAAGAGAATAACTGACTAAACGGTTACTTTGAAATCCTCCAAATATCCGAACATCTTTTTCATTTGCTCGGTTTATTGGACGGGATAAAAAAGCATATTCTTTGGCATGTAACCCAAGATGAAATCTGTTATTTATATGATTGTCTTTAGAGATGGTTGAAAATTGTAATTCATGGCGGTTAAAAATCTCACGGACATCTATATCATTTCGCTTGGCAGCATTGGTAAGAAGTCGAATATCTTTTTTTTGCTTACCGTTGGTCTGGAAGGGAAGGTCTATTTGAGATTCTACCCCAAAATAATTGATCGAAAATTTATTATGAGAAAGTAATTCTGCACAGGTACGACCTATTTGTATAAAAGAACATTGAGGACGAAATTGTAAAAATTGTTCAATAATATTGTCGTAGTTTTCTTCTTTTGAAATTGGGTCACCGAGAACAATTGTTTCATTATGAAAATCTTGGTAGGCAATATACCCGTATTGCGTTTGAAATTGTGATAAATCAGACTGCAGTGAATGATATGCCAAAGAATGAGATCCGCATAATGAAAGAAAATTAGCTGTTTGCCTATTGAGCCTGTCTGTTTTCGGTAATGCATACGTCATAGATATTTCCTTTTAATTGGAACTATAATAGGAAAAAATCATCTAAATAGTATGATTTATTTTAGTTTATTTTAGTTTATTTTAGTTTATTTTAAGAAATATCAAATACTGTCAAAAGGTTACTTCCTACTGTTCCTAACCTATTGTTAAACATAACGATACGGAAAGGAAAACATTTCCGCATTTCGTATGTTTTTTGTTGACAATAGGTTATAAATATAGCTTCTAACCTATATAAATGATGGTTTTTTCCTATATTTAGATATAGGATCTGTTCAAAATTCCGACAATAAGATATATGTTGTGAATATTTTGAACATGAGAACTAATCTGTTGAAGATAAATGAATTAGACAGTAAAATACGAGAATATAAGAAAAATATTTTTTTTATGATTAAAAAACAAACATTATACTTGCTGCGTCTACTTAATAACGACTTTTTCTTAACTCAGAAAAATAATGTTAAATGATACGTAACAGTAAGAGTAATAAGAGGATATGATTATTAGTTTAACAAACATTAAACATGGAAGTTTTTAACAAGATTACAGACATTGTTGGCATCAGCCTTGCCATTTTATATATGGTGAAACTAATGAAACAATGAGGTTATTATGGTAAAATGGACTTTTGAAAAACAGAATTATATCTCTGTAATTGTATTACTGCTCATGATATTTTTCATAAGTAGCAATGTGTCGGCTCAATCGCAAGCCGGCAGAACAACTGCTGATTTCCTCTCTATTGGTATTGGGGCAAAATCTGCCGGAATGAGTGGTGCATATACTGCCATGTCTGGTGGTGCCGATGCTGCCTACTGGAATCCGGCAGGATTGACATCTGTTGAATCAAGTGAGATTTTATTAGGGCATTTTAATTGGTATCAGGATGTAGCATTAGAGCATGGTGGCTTTGCCAAAAAGATTAATGAGAATTCTGCTTTTGCTGTTTCAATTACCTATCTGAATTACGGTACGATTAAACGGTATGGTCTCAATGGAGAACCGCTTGCCAATGATATTTCAGTTTATGATTGGTCAGGAGCTGTTTCCTATGGATATGAAGTAAGCGATAATATGTCGATTGGATTTACTGCCAAATATATAAATCAAACAATTGATGAGCTCAGTGGTTCTGCATTTGCCGGAGACATTGGATTTAAGTATATAGCTCCCAAGTTTGCTATTGCTGGATTTATGGGAAATTTTGGTACCAAAATGAAATTTAACTCTGTTGAAGAAAAACTTCCGGCAACAGCCCGCTTAGGTCTTTCATTTTATCCTTTCAGTCAAAGTTTTGTGACTGCCATTGAAGCAGAAAAAAAATTAGACGGTAATACTGTAATACGGCACGGGGTCGAGTATAATTTTAATGAACAATATTATATTCGCAGTGGATATAATTATTTTATGGATGAAACCGATCGCAGTTTTGGTTCAAATCTTTCTTTTGGTGCCGGTCTTGAATTTAATTCAGCTGCTTTAGATTACGCCTTTACAACATCAGATTCATTTACAGGTGAAAGCCTGCATAGGTTCTCTTTATTATTCAAATTCGGGAAATAGCAGTTATCTTTCAAATTTACTAAAAAACCGGCTTATTGCCGGTTTTTTGTTGCAAGACTATACAGCAATATCTACGCAAAATAATGCACTATTTATGCCGTTATAAGCAGCTTAATTCGTGAAATAATCAAACATTTCCAAATATAGTCCATAATAATTGTAAACAGGGAAACAAGAGGCTCCTATCTCATTGTAGGATAACATGGTATGGGTGAGGGGGAAAGCTGTTAATAATTTTCACTTATTATTGTTTTTTGGCAAATCATTTGCTTTAACTTGATTTAAACGTAGATATGTGAAA
>CALCCW010000010.1:0-5959 GCA_937900185.1 uncultured candidate division Zixibacteria bacterium
AAGGGGTGAAATGAGGTGTAGAAGAAGTACCTGTTGTAAAGTAATAGATGTAGGTTATGTGATGGTTAGCGATACCTGTTCCGGTTTTATTTTGTTATTATCTTTTTTTTTTTAATGATACGGCGACCACCGAGATCTACACTCTTTCCCTACACGACGCTCTTCCGATCTACTCCCGGAATTACTATATTGAGCAGAACGCCAAGATAAAGCGGTTTAATAATCATTTTATGTAAATTATATTTATCAAATCTTCGTTCAGACAATGGCATTGGAACTCACTTTCTCAAGAAATTTTTCACACCGTGATTTTGTAGGAAAAACTACTAGTGACCATGCGATTCCTACTACATAGAAATATAACATACGAGTCATATCACCTGAAACAATATAGATTAATAAACCAAATATAAATGACGCTTCGACTAATGCTGATTTTACAACAAAAAAAGTAAAATATAGTTTTTCAGGGGTTGAGTTCCTTTTATTAGAATGCGACTGCAACTTCATAGCCCATTTAGATTTGTTCTTTACATCATTACGTTTATGGTGTGCTGTAACAAAAGCTTTTTCAAGAATTGGAATTACTAATGGATAAAACAGAGCAATAATCAGTAAGATATAAAACATTATGTCATTTTGTCCACTTGTTGAAAATTCTTGAAATATTGTTTCAGTTGTCATAAATAAATATATCAATGGTGCACCTACAAACATTACAAATGCAAAATAAATTGATCTTCTAAACTGTTTCTTTAATTCATCTGTCCATTCAATCAATTGATTCTCCCTTTCTTTTTGCGAATCTGAGAAAAGAAATGCTTCATCATTGCCGAAACTTCATCTTTCATAATTCCACCGACAACTTCAATCTGATGATTTGTTTTTTTCTCATCAGGTATATTAAAAATTGATCCGCAGGCACCAAACTTTTCATCTTTGGCACCATAGACAATAGTTTTAATCCGCGACAACACCGCCGCCCCGGCACACATGGCACACGGTTCCAATGTCGAAACCAAAACAGAGTTTTCCAAACGCCAATCATCAAAATGATTATATGCCGCCGACAAAGCAATTATCTCGGCATGGGCGGTGGCATCATGAAGCGACTCGACCTGATTATACCCTCGACCGATAATTTTATCTTCAAAAACGACAACAGCCCCAACGGGTACCTCGTTTTTTTTGAATGCTTCCTCAGCCTCACGAAAGGCAAGTTCCATATAATCATAATATCTCTCAGTTTTCATAGTGGGAATATAGGGGATATAGATTCTAAAGAAAGTTTTAAAATGTAAATAATCTACTTCACCAACAACCGTATCACTTCATCGATAACAAAAAATCCTTCATCGGTTAGTTTTATTTTCTCATCATCGACTATCAAATGCCCCGACTGTTGCAGTCGTTCTACTTGATTTTCATCAAGATATTTTAATACATCTTTTTCAAACCGTTTGAAAAACTTCTTTTTGTTCACTCCCCATTCGGTGCGAAGCCCCAACATGATTGCTTCGGCAATCCGTTCCTCAATTCCCGATTCATCAATTTTTCTTGGTAACTCACGCTTGTTTAATGCAGTAAAATAATCCGACAAACTTGAACTGTTATAAAACCGAACATTATCGATAAACGAATGTGCCGACGATCCCAATCCTAAATAGTCAGACCCATCCCAGTATGAAATATTGTGACGGCACTCATGATACGGTTTGGCAAACGAACAGATTTCATACCGTACATAGCCGGCATTTTTAAATTTTTCACATCCTGATTTATACATCGCCAGAATCAAATCATCATTAAGCGGGAATATCTGCTTGTTTAAATATCTTTCATAAAGCTCTGTATTTTTTTCAAAAATTAATTGATAAAATGAAATATGAGGCGGGTCTAAATCAATTAATTGTTCTACATCATAAGAAAACATTTTCGAACTTTGATTTGGTACTCCAAAAATCAAATCAACTCCATAGGTTTTATATCCTAAAGCATTGGTGAAATAAATCGCCTGTTGTGACTGATGTACATTATGGTCTCGTCCTAAAACTTTCAAAGTTTTTTCATTAAATGATTGCAAACCATAGGTCGGACGAGTAACGCCGATTTCTTTTAATCTACTCAGAACTTCAAGATTTATTGATTCAGGATTACATTCCAGTGAAAATTCAAGATTTGGTGCCAAAGTGAAATTCTGCTTAACCTGCTGAATAAATTTTTCAAACAGGTCAAGATTTGTAAGCGAGGGTGTTCCCCCTCCGATAAAAATTGTCGAAATTGTTCGGTCAGATATTTTTTCTATCGCAAGTTCTAACTCAACTGCCAGAAACTGATAGAATTTTGCTTCTGTCGGTTTGTCATGCACTTCTTTATAGAAGTCACAGTAATGACATTTGTTTGTACAAAAGGGGAAATGGACATAGAGCGAAATTGACATGCCCTATTATAATGCAGTGCCGAGCCGTTCCCAACGAATATGTGACGGGAAATTAAATAATCCGTACCCAATCCATTGAACTGTTTCGATTATATATGGAAATTCCCATGCAGGCGATTCTCCCGGTTCCCATGACCAGTAGATAAAAACCGCTTTGCCCAAGATATTCTCTTTGGGAACTGAACCCCAAAAACGACTGTCTCGGCTGTCATCACGATTATCACCCATAACAAAATACTGATTTATCGGAACTTGGTATGGTCCAAAATTATCCCGAAATGAAAGGTCACCGGGGATATTCCGTTTATCGGTATGTTTTGATTCGGCAGGTATAGGGGCGACTTCTTCATTCACATAGACAACTTTATCAGCAATCTGAACAACATCGGCACCAACTGCTGTAATACGTTTGATATAATGTTTTTCAGGGTTATTGGGATATTTGAATACAATTATATCCCCCGGCATCGGCTCATTGCCCATATCATAGGCGAGCTTATTTACAAAGATATAATCACCGGTGTAAATAGTGTCTGCCATTGACGATGAACTGACACGGTATGCTGAGACAACAAATATACGCAGAACTATCGCAGCAACTAATGCGATAACTGCTGTTTCCAAATATTCTTTCCATAGCGGTTTTTCATATTTGGGTTCTAATACCTTGCGGGCTTGTTTGTTTGCTTCCGCTTTGCTAATATCCTGAATGAGAAAGTCTTGTTCCATATATGAACAGTATCGGAAAGCAAATGCATAACTTTAGGCTGTTTTATAGAAATATCCTTATGAACATACTAGTCAACCTTCCCATCTTGGCGGGATTGAAGGGACAGTTTAATACACCCCTTAATCCTCTCTTAAAAGAGGGAAAATGACAATTATAAAAACATTTTCAAAATGTTATCCCGAACTTTCTATGTCATCTCGTACTTGGAGGCTGTGTCTCAATACATAATGTTAGTTCACAAACCCGCTCTGCGTGTTTAGGAACTAACATAACATAGAATACCCTTTCCGCTTCATCGGACTCAGGATGACTTGAAACACAACAACTTATATAATCTGTCATGTAGCATTGCTCTGTCGCTTGTGACTTAAACTTACATTGAGTGGACAAGAGTAACAAATAAAAAACGCTATTTCAAAAACAAACCCAATTTAAAAGCCGAAAGGACTGGACTCCGTGTCAAGCACGGAGAGGGGTTCAGAAGATTTGTAAGAAACCGACATGCTCCGCTGCGACAGGGCAATGCCCTGGTCGCTACATCTTTCAAAATGGATTCGTATCGCATATAAAACATCTTTTTTTAGTCGTTTTTTTATCCTTTTTTGCTGTAAGCAAAACAGGTTCAGCCTGTTACGGCTAAATGGCTTTGCCTTGAAAAATGGCTTAAAGCCATTTTCGGTAATATTTATTGTAGTGTTTTTGTGCATACTATTTCTCGTTTTTTGATACGTTGTTCATATAGTGGTAAATGATGTGAAAGTGGGAAGAATGTGTAGAGATTTTGTAATAAGATGTCAGTTCACAATTCACTACCAGTGAATCAGGAACTGACACAACACTAAAAAGTTAAATAGAGACCTTCCCTACGAAACTACATAAGATGTCGAAACCACAGGGTTTCGACCTGCTTAAAGGAAAAAGTCAACTATATTATAGAAAATGAGATATTAAAAAACTCCCACTGCAAAAAACAGTGGGAGTTTTGTGTATACTTAACAGTCAACAGATTATCTTAAGAGTATCATCTTCTTGGTAGTCGTATAATTATCAGTCATCAACCTATAAAAATAAACTCCTGATACTACTTTTTCTCCATTACTGTTACAACCATCCCAAGTCACAACTTTTTCTCCTGCGGGAACTTTTTCAGAGAGAAGAACATTAACGCTCTGTCCAAGCAAATTGAATACTTCCAATCGAACAACAGCAGCTTTTGGAACAACAAATGCTATTTGAGTCGTCGGATTAAAAGGATTAGGATAGTTTTGTGATAATGAAAATGTTTGCTGAATAGCTAACCAATCATAATCATTCACATCGGTAGCAACAGTTTGAGCCTTATCTATGGCATCTTGCAGCAATGATTGAACATAATTAGCATTGTGAGCTCCACCGGACTCATCTGATTCTGCATAGGCAAGATTTGCTTTTGCTTCGGCAAGATAGTTTAAGAGTACAGAATCAGTACTTCCCAGCAGAATTGAATCAGCCAGAACTATTTTTGCCGTGGCAGAATCGACCAGTTGCTGAAATGTCGTTTGCCAGCTTGCCACTATACTACGCGACACATCCGAATCAAATGAATGGCATCCTACATTACCACAGGACGCATAACCACCGCTTCCAGTTTTCGGTGTAAAGACCTCCCAGCTATGTCCCTCATTCGTTACTGATACAGAACCGTCTATAGCATCATTCGCCATATGACAATCTATACATTTAACTCCCGGCATCATGATTGAATCCGGTACACCAACTCCTCCGGTTCCCAGAGATAAGTTATAGCTTTGATGATCGGTTTCTGGAAAACGCAGACCGCCATGACACTGCCCGCATAGAGAGTCTGAAGAACTCATAACTTCATACGTACGGGTACTTGAATTGAAATAGGAAACGGTATCCGGATTATGGGGGTCATGACATCCGAGACAGGATACATAAGGCCAGTTTGCTGTATCTGCTACAGTTGTAGATGCGGTGAATACCCCTCCTGTTGTTGTGAAGAATTGATTTAACGCCTGTGCTTCATCAATACCGCCATTTGCTTTTGTTGCTGTCGGGGCATGGCAGGCAATACCATTTTCAGCATCTGCTCCATAGATTACAGAATCAGGCGGTACTCCCGCCCATTCTTCTGCTAACTCAGCAGCTACGTCAACTTGTGTTTGACTTCCGTGTCTGCTGGCATTCCAGGCATTATACAACCGATGATCTGTGTCGGCAAAGCGAAGATCTCCGTGACACTGCCCACATAAAACAGCAGCATTTGCTACAGGTGTATTATATTGTGCTGTAGTAGAATTAAAGTTCGCTAAAGTAGTAGTTGACAGCGGGTGATCAACAAGGGCATTGTGGCAAGTTGTACATGAATCATGAGGCCAAAGGTTTGTAGAATCAGCTACAGTCGCTGCTGTATAGACACCTCCAATAGTAGTGAAAAAGAAGCTCATTACTTCTACTTCTGTCATACCTCCATTGGCGTTCACAGATGTAGGAGCATGACATGCTACACAGTTCTCAGCACCTGAACCGTTTATTACAGAATCGGGAGGAAGTCCAGCCCATTCTTCAGCTAGCTCCGCAGCAACATCATCCTGCGTGTTGGCATGATGACTTGCCTGCCAGCTTGCTGCTTGATAGGGATGACATCCGCCGCAATCCAATGCGTCTGCTGTAGAAACAGTACACAGTATTGAGATGGCCACGATTGCGAGACCGCATGTAAAACGCGATAACACTTTTCTCATATTTTCTCCTTAGGGGAAAATCCCTGTTTGAAATTAATTGAG
>CALCCW010000011.1:0-7550 GCA_937900185.1 uncultured candidate division Zixibacteria bacterium
CCGATCTTTCAAAAAGTCATTAGTACAGTTAAAAATTGGATAAACGATAATATATCAACCAATTTGTTAGATGATGATGATAGTACTAGTGCCAAAAACAATTCAAGTACGGTAATACTATTATCTGATGATGATAAAAAAGTCCTATTTACTGGGGATGTTGGAAAGAGAGGCTTAGAAAAAGCGATTGATTATGCATTGGGCATTGGCGTTGATTTAAAAAATTTATATCTATTTGATGTTCCTCACCATGGGAGTAAGAGAAACCTTGGTAAAACAGCTATGCAATACATAAATGCAGTTTATGCATGCATTTCTGCTTCAAAAGATTCTGAAAAACACCCTGCTAAAAAAGTCACAAATCATTTGTTAAAAATGGATATTAAATGGACTGCCACAAAAGGAAATGCTAAGTGTTTTTCGTCGGAAGCAAGTTATTTTGAGAATAGAGAAGGCTGGGGTCCAATTCAATATGATACTACATTTCATGATCAGGTAGAGGAATAATAAATTTTATGATTAAGATGTTTTCAAAATATGAAATTCAAGCAAGGGTGTTTCCTGCTATTATAACTCTGATTCCTGTTTTAGTGCTATCACACTTCTACTTATATTCATTGATTCCTGAATTGTTTGACTCCATAATATATACAAAGATAATAGGCGATATCTCTATTGCTTTAGTCTTGTTATATCTAGTTATACAAGTTTCTAGATTCTTTAGTAAAAAGTTATTGCAGGATAAAGTATTTAAAAATGAACTATTTTTTCCTACTACTAGTTATCTGTTATATTCTGATAGTAATTATAGTAAAGAGTTAAAAGATAAAATAAGGGAAAAAATTAAAATTGATTTTAGCATTGAACTATTGAACGAAAATTCTGAATCACATGATGAAAACTTAGCAAGAACCAAAATTAAAGAATCTGTAGATTTGATTAGAAGCAAAGTAAAGAATGGAAGATTGTTATTGCAACATAATATTGAGTACGGTTTTATTAGAAACATAATAGTAGGAACCCTGATTTCTATTCCGATATCAATTTTAAATATCATAGTATTCAATAACCTAGGAAATAGAATAATTTTGATAGTGTCTATTTTATTATTAGTCTTGTATTTTGTTATTCTTCTTATTCGAAATAAGATTTTAGTATATTTTGCTAACAATTATGCTAAAGTATTATTTAACGAATATCTAACTTTAGATTAAACTACTTTAAACAGTTTTAACTTTTATCTGTGGACAACTCCATCATTTTCCTTATTTCGGTTCCCAGTTCGGTGAGTTTGGGGCACCATATTGAATTCACCCTTAGGGGTGTATTTTTTTGTTATATACAAGCACTTTAAGAAGACCTGTGGTTCGATTATTTTTAACCCAAAGGAATCAAAAAATGGTTGAATTGATTTTCGTATAGTAAATACAAGCTCAAATTAACTTTTTTGTTGGTTCGAATATAGTCAGAAAACACATGAAACGTTATTGTATAAATAGGTTGCCAATTATATTAGTTTTAACTACATTGAAACCATGACCTTTAAGACTATGTTATACTTATGTGCTTTTTTACCTCTATTATTAGTAGGTTGTGATCAGAATAGACAAGATAGCTATGAAAAAGGGCGGAGTGCAGGGTATCAAGAGGGATACAAAGTTGGTAGTGATAATGGACATAAAAAGGGCTACAATGAGGGACACGCTGATGGTAAAGCTGGTAAACCAAATCATTTAAAAGATACACGTCAAAACTGGGAACGTTTGGGAGTTGTAACTATAGTTATGCTGGTGTTTTTGGATGTAATGTGGTTGGTCTTTCTCTTTTTATATTTTTGGGCTATGAGCGAGGAGCTTAAAGCTTACAATTTGATTACGCAAATTCCTCTTTTATTTGTTCCAATTGGTCTTGCGGGTTTAGCTTATTATGTAATAGTAGTAATAGGAGGTTTTCGAATAATTGATGCTCTTTCGTTAGCATCAATTAACTTTTCTTTTTCTGTTGTTATATCAATTATACTAGCAGTAGCATTGTATTTTATAATATGGTTACTTTATATTTATAAGAAGAAGATTGACGTTTATGGTTATGTAATAAGCCTTGGATTGTTAGTTTTGATTACAATGATTTCAATCCAACTAACATTTAATGCATTTGAACTTGCAGGAGGAAAATTGCATGCTAAGTCTTTTTCTTTGATGATTGCGAGTGCTTGTATTGGTTGTTTATTGGCAATTCTGAAAATTGGATTAGAGGATTATAAAAAAAGAAAAAAGGTATCAATCAAATGATACCTTTTTATTAAGAGAATTTCGTATTTACTTCGACCATACCTTTATACCAAAATTAACTAATCCTATGATTAAAATTAAGAATCCAATAATTGGAATATAATAAGCAGGTGAAAATCCATGCAATTTTGTTTGCTCTATAACACTGAGCGGTAACATTAAAGATAAAAGACTTAAAATTGCATGATATGTACGAAATCCTTTTTTTGATTTAAAGAACCAACAAGTACTAGGCGTAATTTTGGTCATTTTGACCTCCTATTTTTGGGATTTAATTGTATTAGAATTATTTATTGTATCACGTTTAGAATATTTTGTCAAGGTTAGGAATTAGTGGATATTACTATAGAATTATAAAATAAGATACTCTTTTGAAGCCATTTTTCGTATTTCAGTTCCCAGTTCGTGTAGTTTGGGTCACCATTTTGGACAAAATTAAAAAATAAATAGCTAATGTTAGGTAATTAAATATCAAAGTTCCAAGTTCGTATCGTTTGGGTGTGGAAAAGCTAATTTTAGAACTAATTTAATAATTTAAATTATCAATTCGCCAACTATGGCGTTTTTTGATACAATGAAATTAATTAAATTGAACCTTTTAAATAGGAGAATATTATGCAAGGCGTATTCACTGAGCCTATACCACAAAATCATCCTTATCGTTTACTAGCGAACGACAACATGAATGATGCTGATAAGGCAGGTATAGAATTTATTAACGGAGACATTGGAATAGACGAATGGACAAATCGTCTAGAGAAATTTGCGAAAGCTAATAGGAAATAGATTCCTACTTAAATCTCCAAAACTATTAAAGACCTCTATCAAACGAGGTCTTTGTTTTTTTTAAATAATTAAAAAGGATTTTAAATTTGAAATCCTTTATTTATAACTATTTCTATTAGTTATTATCTTGGCATAAGTGTGCCAGCTGGATACTTTTCTAAATAAGCATTCATTAATTTAAACCAGCACTTGAAGTTAATATCACCATTTGACATCGCAATTGTCAATCTTTGTGGGATATGCATATAAATGTTACTAGGGAAACGTAATTTTTTCTTACTACTAATTATCATTGTAATCTCCTTTTTTGATATGTACATTAATTTAATTAAGTATATTATAAGGTTGTAGTTTGGAGCAATTATATTAAATTTTTAAAGCAATTTTCCTGATTTCTTTTCCCAGTTCGGTGATTTTGGGTCGCCAACGAACCATTAGGTCATTTGTATCCATAATTTGGGTACTTTTTGTTTTACCTAAGCCAAAATTATCGGTTCGAATATTTTGTTCTGATGAGTCTGACGGCAGTTGCAACGTAGAGATTATTTCAAACGGTTTTTTAGCCTTAATCATTAGCTTTTTATTGGTTATAACGTGGTTCGAATATATTTTTTTAATTATAGTTCGTTTACGAGTAATGTCACCGATTTTAAACCACTTCCGGGCATACACAGAGAGATCAAAAATTTCTTTTGTTAGCTCTTGAAATTCTTTATTACTTTTGTAATTATTTAAAGAACTTTGAAGTTGAAATTTTTCTTTAGTGAATTCATTTTTTTGTGCGATATACTCCTCATTAGATAATAGCTGATTATTAACATTTTCAGTAGAAATTTTTAGATTTAGTAGATTTTTGAGCTTGTTATCTATATTAGTCAATTCTCTTATAATAGAGTTCTTTTCGTTTTCTGTTTTAATCAGTTCTCTAAACTGAACAGAATTATAATATTTATAAATCCAATCAAGGTATTTTTGAGGTATGACGATAGATTTTAAACTTTCATCAATTTGTTTAATGAGGTTCTCTTCTGTAATTGATTGCCGTGGACAGTTTGGGTCTTTGGAATAAGTACAATGATAGTAAGTATATTTTTTTGTTTGTTTCGTAGACTTGATCTTTTTGAATTTGCTCTCCGCTGTTATCATCGCACCACACAGACCACATCTAAAAATACCTGTAAAGGCAAAATTATAATTTTCAGGTTTAGCTTTTTCCTTTTTTCCCAGTATATACTGAACTCTTTCGTACTCATCAAAAGTGACCATAGCTTTGTGTTTTCCTTGATGGAGTTCTCCGTCATAAAGAAAATGTCCGTAATAAAAAGGATTGACAAAAACTTTGTATAAGGTACTTTTTGCAAGTGGAGTACCACCCATTTTTCTAGTTTTTCTAGTTTTAAATCCCCATTTATCATTAGCAATTTCTGAAATTTGTAATACAGAATAGTTACCTGACAACATTAAATCCCACATCTTGCGGATAAGTTTAAAGCGTTTAGGATCAGGTATAATTTTCTTAAATCCATTATCCCCACCATCACTTATATATCCCATAGGTGCTCTACAGGGCATCCAACCATTTCGGATTTTGACCTTCATTCCACGCTTTACATTCTCTGATAAGTCATCAATGTATTTACGAGCAAAGAGCATATCAATACCACTCATCAACCTATCGACACTATTATTTCTATAGGTTTGCATTGGAGTACGAATCTCTTCTATAACTCCATTCTCTAATAAATCAGAGATTGTAGCTCCGTCTAAAAGATTTCTTGTTAAGCGGTCTAATTTCCAACACAAAATTCCTGAAACTTTACTTCGTTTCAGTTCTTTTATCATTTGATTCAAAACAGGTCTGCCCGATTTTTTAGCAGATTTTGATTCAGTAAATACTTTTTCTATGACAAGATTATCTTTTTCAGCAAGTGATTTTAACTCGTTTATTTGAGACTCAATAGAAAGAGCCTGTCTATCTTCTGATTCAGTAGATTTACGAGCATAGATAAAATATGATATCATATATTTATGTTACTTATCATTAGGTATAGGTTGGTAGATAGCATCAAAGAGGTAGAATAAATCTTGTGCCAAAACTTCAATTTCTTGAGCAGATAATTTTTCACCAGTTTGTTCAAAGTATATTTGTTTTAATTCAGTTTTTGCTTCTTGAGATATTTCCATTTTTTAGAAGCATCGTACAGGAACTAGCAATAAACTCAATATACCAAAACGCATTAAACAGTAGACAAGTTAGAATACATTTATTACTTGACTTCTTTAATGTCATGTCCTACTTTGCGTAAAGTAAGACTTCTCTATTTCACTGTAACCTCCTGTTTATCAACAAAATACAAGCCGTTCTATCTTCTTAGTACAAGCTTAGCATGCAATTATATTAATTACAAATTCGCTCCAATATCAGTATAAAATCTCAATATATCCCTTTAAACAAAGCTAATTCTTTAATTCAAGTAATAATCTATGATGTTCAATAAATGTCCTGTAATACGCAAAGTAGGACTAAGAATTATTATCGTTGAATTGTTTCAACGGTTTTTTGGTCTGTTAAACCCTTTACGGAAACGAAGAAAAGCTATTGATACGAAAAAAACAAAAAAAAGAATCCTCTCAAATGCAGGATACCATTTAACATTCAGGCAGGTTCTCAAAATTATTGATGCTTGTTCAAATAATCGAGATTCTGTTTTGATTCAAACTTTAGCATTTACTGGAATGAGACGTGCCGAAGTAACTGCTTTAACCGTTAATGATATTCTCTGGGATAAGAGTCTGCTCTTGATTCGACATGGTAAAGGGGATAAGCAAAGACTAGTACCTATACCCAATGAATTATTGGAGAATCTTAAGAGCTTAATCGGGCATAGGTCAGTTGGAGCGATTTTTCAAAGTAGAAAGGGAAGTCAATTAAGTACACGACAAGTAAATCGTATTGTCGTAAATGCAGGTAAAAAAGCAGGAGTTGAGAATCCAAACCCTAAGTATGAAAATATTACCTGTCATCTTTTCCGTCATACTTTTGCTCGTTTATGGAAAGAAAAGCAGGGAAGTATCGAAACACTATCAACCATTCTTGGACATGAGTCAGTTCGGACGACTTGGGATGTTTATGGAAAGGAGAGCTTGGAGGATATAAAACATAACTACAATCAAGTTATCAAACAGATGTTTGAGAAGAAACGCAGGAAATAAATAATAAGGAGAATCTATTTTGAGGATATCTAAAAATATAATCATACCGTTATTTGTACTACCTTTACTACTGCTATGTATAGCTTGCTCTGGTTCTGGTAGTCCCAGTAACTCTGATGCTGAGAAAGCTATCAAAGAAGCACTAAAAGAAGATGTTCCATCACAACTCTCTGGAAGTTTCATTCCAAGTCGTGGAGCAGTATCAGTGAAAGAAATTAAAATCATTGAGATTGGAGACGTTCAAGGAGAAGGAAGTCAGCAATATTGGTCGGTCAAAGTATTTGCCAGTGGTAGATGTAAGTTAGGTAATAAACAAGAGAAATCCTTTAAGGGAGAAACTGTCTATATTTTATTTAAAGACGGTTTTGGTGGTTGGAAAGCAAAACAAGGAAAATAAACGCAGAAAATATATTTATTAGGAGAATCTAAAATGAGTAGTGGTAAATCAAAAATTAAACTTGGTTCTATTTTGCTTATTCTGTCAGTATTAGCAATTATTTTTACAAATATATATGTGAGTAAAGAACAGAATTCTGATTATTACAGAAGAGATTTTAATTCACATATGACTTTTCTCTATCAGGTTAAAGACACAGTAAAATGGGTTGGTGGTTTAACTTCAGGAGTCGGACTTGTCTTGCTTTTGGCAGGTCTAATGCACCAAAGTAATAAAACAAAAGAAAATAATATAACTAAAAATTAAAAACTTTAAAAACAGGAGGTATGCTGTAATGCGTATAACCAGTCAAGTAATTTTCATCGGATTAATTTTATTTTGTGTGTTTGGATGTACTCCACCAGCACCAAAAGAAGAAGTAAAACAAAGTCTTAGCATCACTCAACCAACACTTGAACCTGTTGATGGGTATCCATGGGAACTAACTAAAGATAATGTTACTATCACAATAGCCCCTGAGCCGGTTGAAGTACGTTGTGTGTATCAACGTTCAATTAAGAAAAAATTTGAAATATTTAGTAAAGGTGATGGAAAAGACCCATATGAAATTTCAGATAAGCCAAGTCGTTTAGAATTAAATCCAAATCGGCTTTTATTAAAACTAAATATTACAAACAATATTTCTCATGTACTTCGTTTTCACGGTGCAGTGCCAACTTTGACAGTCGATGGTAAAAATATACCTATTGATGAACAAACAAAGAATGAGCTTCTTCGGGCTGTATTAACTCCTCATACAACCCTTGATCTTACTGTTGACTGTACCAAGCTGTCAGCTTTAGAAAATGCCAGTACGGTAATAT
>CALCCW010000012.1:0-7547 GCA_937900185.1 uncultured candidate division Zixibacteria bacterium
TTCGAACTTGATATTTAATTTTTTGATCTTTTTTAATTATTTTTTATTTTTTTTTGTATTTTTTTTTTTTTTCAAGCAGAAGACGGCATACGAGATATATCAGTGTGACTGGAGTTCAGACGTGTGCTCTTCCGATCTCTGGAAAAATCATTTGCAGAACTCAAACCGGACATGGTTATAGTATTCGGAGATATAAATTCTACTTTGGCAGCTGCAATTGTTGCAGCAAAAATGTGTATTAAACTTGCTCATGTTGAGGCAGGACTTCGTTCATTTGACCATACTATGCCCGAGGAAATAAACCGAATTGTAACCGATAGGCTTTCTGATTACCTTTTTGTCTCTGAAGAATCAGGCTTGAAAAACCTTAAAAATGAAGGTGTTCCCGATTCAAAAATATTTTTTACCGGAAATATTATGATTGATTCATTGGTGGCAAATTTAGAAGTTGCTTCGCATTCTAAGATTTTAGAAAGACTGTCTTTGGAACCGGAAAGCTATATAACGATGACTATGCACCGTCCTGCCAATGTTGATTCTGAAGACAAACTCAAAGAACTTTTCAAAAGTATAACAGAAATAAGCAGAGAGATTCCGATTGTATTCCCGTGTCATCCCCGTACGAAAAAACGGCTTGAAGATTTTGGCATAAAAAATAATGATGATTCTCATTCGCTTAAAATTATTGAACCGCTTGGGTATCTTGATTTCTTAAAACTGCAGTCACAGTCAAAATGTGTTTTAACAGATTCCGGTGGTGTTCAGGAAGAAACGACATTCTTGCAAATTCCATGTATCACTATGCGTGAAAATACTGAACGTCCTTCAACGGTAGATATTGGTTCTAATTTAGTTGTTGGTGTTGATCCACAAGTTATTCAAGATGCAACATTAAATTCTGTTCGCGGTAATGAAAAAACAGGTGCTATTCCAAAACTGTGGGATGGTCGTACAGCTGAACGGATTGTCGATGTAATAAAAAAAAAATAACCTGTTAATTTGTATAATTGAAAGGGACGTCCTCAATTCACAAACGAAGTGAACACTTGTATAAGGTTTTGTTGTGTGAAAAAGATATAAACAACTACAATTGAAGAACTGTGTGAAATTGCCTGAGTTATATACAGTCAAGGATTAAAAAATGATAATCAGCAAAATATTAAATAAAGTAAGAAATGCCAGAGACTACCTGGACTTACCTTCAGCCGCAAAATATGAGCATCTTCATGATCGAGTCTATGGTTTAGGTAAGGATCCGGGAATTGAGTGCTCTGTTGCTGAATCTATTGCTTGGCTTTGTCGTGCACAAGATTGCTCAGCCACAAGGGATTATGGGGTTGCCCGTCACTACAGCAAAATAAGTGGCTGGGGGGCTTCATATCCTGAGACAACTGGATATATTGTTCCTACAATTATAGACTTTGCAGAGCAACAGCAGGACGCATCACTTATGCAATCTGCAAAAAAGATGCTGGATTGGCTAGTGAGAATTCAGCTTCCAGAAGGCGGTTTTCAAGGAGGCTTGATTAATAGCAAGCCTGTAGTTCCAGTCACCTTCAACACTGGACAGATTCTACTCGGTCTTTCCTGTGGTGCCGCAAAGTTTGGTGAACCATATTTGGAAGCGATGCATAAGGCTGCAAAGTGGTTAATAAATTCTCAAGATACTGATGGTTGTTGGCGTAAGCATCCTACTCCATTCGCTGAGTCTGGAGAAAAGGCATACGAAACACATGTAGCGTGGGGCTTATTTGAGGCTGCACGTGTCAGTCATGAAAAAAAGTATGCTGATGCTGCAATGAAGAACGTACGTTGGGCACTCACTAAGCAACACAAAAATGGATGGTTTAGCGATTGTTGTTTGACCGATCCATCTCAACCACTAACGCATACACTAGGCTATGTTTTGAGAGGATTACTCGAAGCTTATCTATATACAAAAGATATAACGTTACTTAAATCAGCAAAGCTGACGGGTGAAGGTCTGCTGAACGCGATAAAACCAACAGGTTTTCTACCTGGTAGATTGAATAGTGACTGGAAAGGAACAGTTTCATATGCGTGTCTCACAGGTAGTGTTCAAATTGCTTATTGCTGGCTAATACTTTACCAAGAAACAAAAAATACCCATTTTCGTGATTCTGCGTTTGCTGCAAATCAGTATGTTCGTAGAACTGTTCGACTGGATAGTAATTCAGAGACGCGAGGCGCCATAAAAGGTTCATTCCCGATTTCTGGCGATTATGGAAAGTATCAATACTTAAACTGGGCCGCCAAATTTTTCATTGATGCTAACCTTCTGGAGCAGAAGGTTAGAAGGTCAGAATGATATAAATTGAAATTATTTAATAAGCTTTTAACGGAGTATGAATTGAAAAAAGTTTCAGTGATAAAAAAATGGATCAAACAGGTTGCCCCCCATCAAAAACAGTACTACAAAGATATGCTACTGAGGCGGGTTAATGAGAAAAAGCTCACCACACAATTTGAAAAGCTCGGCATCGGTAAAGGAAGTATCGTTTATATTCAATCATCACTCAGCAGCCTCGGTTATTATCCGGATGGACCGAATCGATTGATCCGTCTTTTATCCGACATGGTCGGTTCAAAAGGGACAATTGTGATGCCGACCTACCCTTCTGGCGGGGCGATGGAAGACTATGTTGCTACTAATACCCTATTTGATGCACGAAGCACCCGATCAAATATCGGCCTGCTCCCGGAAGTCTTCCGTCAATTCCATGGTATCCGAAGAAGCTGCCATCCGACTCATCCGGTCGCAGCCTTAGGATATCATGCTGATGAAATTGTGGACAATCATCAATTTTGTCTGTCACCGCAGGGTGATGGATCGCCGTTTGATAAACTTGTTAAGGCTAACGCACTTCTTCTCCGTATAGGTACTCCTGCATATCAGCTTGGACACAGAGTTCAGGAAATCGTTGGTTGGCCGAATCTTTTTTGGCCCGAGCCGGTGACAATAGAATGCATATCGGATAAGGGAGAAAATGTTTTGGTTTCAACTATGGTATACCGGAAAAAAATACCCAATGTCTTCTTTCTTCCAGGTAAAGACTCTAATGCACCTGTAGCCAATATCTTTCACGATTTACCCATTGTGTCCAGCTTAAGGTACGATATGTTAGGAAGCGACCCAGAGAAAGAAAGAGCATTCAGTCTGCTTAAGGGATACAAGAATGATTTGGCAAAAGATGGCTATTTTAACGAGACTGTCTATAATGGTTGTATCCTGGATATATCTCAGGCTGAACATACCATGAAATATGCTGTCGATGTTGCGAAAGATATGATAAACCGTTTCAGAGGTTTCTATGGCTTTGAAACGATGACTAAGCAACTGAAAGAAGGTTCTCTTCGTATTTGAAGGCATAATTAATTGTTGGAGAATGTAGATGCTCTGAGTTTATTTTACTGTTGATGTGGAAGTCTGTTGCGTTGTGCGGGTTATAACTGATCAGTATTCTACTGAAGAATGTGACACTCTCTCATATGTATAGCTAATCTTCTTGACGAATTCTATCACAAGTCAATTTCTTAACTTACTTTGATAACTAATGTGAGGGAAGTACACATTAGTTTTTAGTTCCATTTTATTTCCAACCATTTTATATTATAAAAATGTAATTATAGAAGAATATTATTACAGAAAGGTTAGTTGTATGACAACAAGTGAATCAAAAGATACAATCGCAATAATAATGACTGTACAAAATGAAGCAAAGTTTTTAGGACAAACTCTTGATCAAATATATTTGCAAGATTTTCCAATGGATAAAATTGAAATTATTGTTGCCGATGGATTTTCAACAGATAAAACGAAATCAATAGCGGAAGCGTTTAAGGGAAGGTTTGGCTCTTTAAAAGTGTTGGATAATCTAGGAAATGATCCAGCAAATGGAAGAAATATTGGAGTGAAAAATTCTACAGCACCTTATGTTTTGGTTCTAGACGGTCATACCTATATACCAAGTAAGAATTTTCTCGCAGATATAATCGAAACTTTTAATACAACCAATGCTGACTGTCTCTGTCGTCCACAGACTCTGCTTCCACCCGATATTAATGAGTTTGAAAAATCTGTTGCGCTTTGCCGTGGATCTACTCTTTGGCATAATCCCGGATCAGAAATTTATGCTGAATTTGATGGAGAGGTGGACCCTACATCGTCTGGAGCAATGTATTGTCGTTCTGTTTTTGGTAAAATTGGATACTTTGATAAGCAATTTGATGCATTAGTCGATGTTGATTTTAATTACCGTGTGAAGATATCAGGATTAAAATCATATTTATCTCAAAAACTTACTGTTTTTTATTATCCTTGTTCTTCAATACAGGGGTTGTGGAAACAGATGAATCGATACGGAATAGAGCGGTTGAAATTTGTCCAAAACCATAAGATCTTTTCACCGGTGCAATGGTTTGCTGGACTTGCTGTGCTTCTTTTTGTGGCAGCATTGATTTTGTCTTTTATTTCTACGACGGTTTATGAATTATTTAAAACTGTTACCGCCTTTTATCTATTAATTGTTTTAATCTATTCATTTATGCTGGGAATAAAAGAGAAACATCTTGGGTGCATACTCTATGGTATTTTAATTTTTCCTACTATCCATTTTGGATTGGGGTTTGGGTTTCTTAAAGTGATGTTTTCTTCTTTGAAATATAAAGAGTTTAAAGATATGAAATACGTGCCTTAAATGTGCCGTTTCTGCCTAATCCGGACAAATAGGACTTGCAGTTAAGGCGTAGTTTGGTAGATTTGGTGATTCAGAGAGGAATCATTTATGAATACCTGAAGAGACCAAGATCCAGAATCAGTAGTTCGGGATATTCGCCGAAATACGCGGCGTAAATTCTCAAGTGAAGAGAAGATACGGATTGTGTTAGAGGGACTTAAGGGGGAAGCCAGTATAGCCGAACTGTGTCGTCGGGAGGAGGTTAGTCAGTAATCTTTATTGCCGCTGGAGTAAGGGAGTTTTTGGAGGCTGGAAAGAAGCGTCTGTCGGGGGATACTGCCCGTGAAACTACCAGTTCCGAGGTTGGTTATCTAAATTCAGAGAACGAACAGCAAAAACAGCTGGTGGCTGAGTTGAGTCTAAAGTACCGGCTTTTTGAAAAAAGTTTTAATCCTTTCAAATATATTTAATCTCTTGCTATCTAATTGTTGTAAGAAGATTCTAATCTTATTAACTCTTTGAAAGAATCCAGTGTCCATATCGTTTCAAGAAACGTTAAAATCCTTCAAAAAATACCACAAACAATCAAACCCCTAAATCAATGTCATTCAACGCGTTCTTCCGTAATACATTGCTGCTTATAGTGTTACTAAATCACCCTAGGGAGAATCCGGGGTTCAAGTCCCTGTGCCGCTATAACTTATAACTCGTTGATGGGTGGCGTGTTATGCGGGTTGATGTTTTAGTTTTTTCTTCTAGTGACCATTTCAATACAAAAACCATTAAAAACATTCATAAAATATAACTTATATTTTATGAAGTAAAAATCATTATTTATTATAAATCTGCTAAGAGGTAGAGTTAATGGCAGCTTTTTATGTATTTTGTTCTTATACATAGAATTACAAATATATTCAGGGTAGATGTCTTAACTTTTATTAAATTATTTACTTGAAAGTTAGTAATAAAACCTTTTAATTATTTCAGAAGTAACCAATATTACTTCTGAAAATATAAAGGTTGTAATCATTATGTATAGTGTTGAAACACAGGTTCTTAACAGGATATATGGAAAAGGTAGGGGTTGGGCGTTTTCCCAAAAAGATTTTGCTTCAATTGGTGATAGAAATTCCATTGATAAAGCCTTGTCTTTACTAAAGAAAAAAGGCAAAATTAGAAGAGTAATTAGAGGAATTTATGATTATCCCAAATATAGTAAGAATTTAAATATAAATTTAAGCCCTAATGTTGATCAGGTTGCTCAAGCAATTGCCCGAAAATATGGATGGAGACTTCAGCCAACCGGTACAGCAGCACTAAATATACTTGGACTCTCTACGCAAGTGCCAAGCAAATATATTTACTTAACTGATAGTGCTAATAATGCCTATGATATTGGAAATACAAAACTTCTTTTCAAGAAAGAACCTTTAAAAGAGATTGCTTTTAAGCATCATGAGAGTGCTATTATTGTGCAGGCATTAAAATCATTAGGTCAAAATAACATAACTCCAAATGCCATTGACACCATAGCGAAATGGATAGCTCCAAACATGATGACTAAAATTCTCAATGATACAAAAACGGTATCAAGCTGGATTTATGATATAATTTTAAAAATTAAAGAGTCATCAAATGGATAAAATCCTAAAATTGACATTTCAGGAACGTAGTGAATTATTTAGCGAAGTTGCCTCTACAAAAGGCTTAAAACCGGTACTTATAGAAAAAGATTTTTGGGTTTGTTATATACTCGATAAATTATTCCAATCTGAACGTCTTAAAGATGTTATTTTATTTAAAGGTGGAACATCATTATCAAAAGTATTTTCTCTCATAGACCGTTTTTCAGAAGATATTGATCTGATTTTAGATTGGACAGAATTGACAGATGAAAATCCTAACGACAAAAGAACAAATACGCAACAGAATAAATTTAATGAGAAACTTCGTATTTTAACTGCTGATTATTTAGAAAAAATAATAGCACCTTTATTACGAGATATTCTTGGAGTTGAATTTCAGGTGGTAGTTGAAAAAGAAACTCGATCTATAAATATAAAATATCCTACTAAATACAATGATCAATATGTTTCATCGGTAATTTGTTTAGAAATTGGTGCAATAGCTTCTTGGATACCTCAAGCAGAATATACAATTCAATCTTTTGCTGAAGAAATCTTCCCTGATCAATTTACAGGAAAGAAGATTAAAATTAAAGCCATCAAGGCTGAGCGTACTTTTTGGGAGAAAATTACTATTTTGCATAGAGAGGCACATAGGCAAGTAGGAAGTTTCGTTCTTTCCAGATACTCACGACATTATTACGATGTTGTTTTAATTGCGAATTCTCCCGTAAAAGAAAGTGCATTCAAAGATTTAGAATTATTATCGGATGTTGTGAAATTTAAAGATAAGTTTTATCATAGTGCTGAAGCTCGGTATGATCTTGCTAAGCCGGGAACTATTAAATTGATGCCGCCTGAACATTGTATTGACACATTAAAAAAAGATTATGTTGAGATGAGAGAAATGATTTTTGGTGAACCTCCTTCATTTGAAGAGCTAATGTCTCAAATAGAGGTGATAGAATCAGAAATCAATAATTTACCATAATAATTTTCATTTAAAATTAGTTGATATTTTTTTTTTTTTTTTTCAAGCAGAAGACGGCATACGAGATATATCAGTGTGACTGGAGTTCAGACGTGTGCTCTTCCGATCTCATCGTGGTCCCGCGAAAACCCCTTGCCGCAAAGAGGTTCTCGGCTGCGTCGAGTATCTTCTCTTTTGTATTGGATCTTGTTTTATTGTTTTTAGCGTTCATACATATGATTAAAACACATGTTT
>CALCCW010000013.1:0-7546 GCA_937900185.1 uncultured candidate division Zixibacteria bacterium
TTAGCGAGAGGGTGTAGACAGAGAATGAATTAACAGTGTTAAAATGAGTATAGTGTATGATAAGATGATGGAATAATCTATGATTAAATGTTTTGTCAGGTTGTTGTTTGTTTTTTTTTTTTCAAGCAGAAGACGGCATACGAGATATATCAGTGTGACTGGAGTTCAGACGTGTGCTCTTCCGATCTGATTCAAGCGATTGGTTGTCCAGAAGTAGCCGCATCACGCCGCATTTAATAGCTTCGGTAAGTTGATCAATAGTGGCAACTTCAACTTCGATTTCTATTTTATCTTTTGTTGTATCAAACTGTATTCTAAAATCCGTTGCATCTAAAAATTCATTTGTTTGTTTGATAGCATTTGTTATTGAACCCGCCGAACTTATATGATTATCTTTTATCAATATCATGTCATAAAGTCCTATCCGATGGTTATATCCTCCTCCGTGTGTGACAGCCTCTTTTTCAAGCAGACGCAGCCCCGGTGTTGTTTTGCGAGTATCTAAAATTTTACAATTTGTACCATTGGTAAGTTTAACAAACCGGTTGGTCAGTGATGCGATACCGCTTAGATGTCCTAAAAAATTCAGAGCGGTTCGTTCGACCGTGAGAACAGTCTGATTAAACCCTTCAATTTCAATAATAATATCACCATGCTTGAAAGAATCACCGTCATTTTTCAATGGGCGGATTATATTTGCCGAGTCAACAATATCAAAAGCAAGAAGTGCCGGTTTAATCCCCGATAGTATGCCGTTGCACTTTGCTTTGATTTGTGCCTTCATCGGATTTGGCTCTAAGCAGGCAAGCGAGGTAAGGTCGCCTTTCCCGATATCTTCTTTGAGGGCATTTTCTACAATTTTGCGAATTGCGGCTATATGGTGTTCAGGTGTCATTTTTTATTTTTCCTATTTAAAATAAGTCTTACTTCGACTCCGCTCGCATGACTTATTTTAATGTTGTGAATTCAAGTCACCCTGAGCGGAGAGGCTGTGTCATAATTTAATTTTTCTCCATGTTATGTCTGTTCCTGAAGCCACAAAGTGGGTTTGTGAACAGACATTGCCTATTGCGACACAGCCTCGTAGTCGAAGGGGACTTGATTTATTTAAAAGGCATTTAAACAAGCTATTGGCAATCTCTCTTTACTCAAGTATATTCAGTTCATGTTAAAAAAGGAATTGAAAAATAAAAAAATTGCAGTTTTGGGTTATGGTTCACAGGGCAGAGCGGTGGCACTCAACCTTCGAGATTCCGGCTGTGATGTTGTTATCGGGCTGCCGTCAAAATCAAAATCCCGCAAATTCGGGGAATCAGATAAATTCGTTGTTACCACTACACCAAAAGCAGTGAAAACAGCAGATATTCTCATTTTTGCTTTACCAGACCATTTACAAGGGCGGATTTACAACACAGAAATTCAGCCTTTTTTAAAACCGAAGACAACATTTGTTTTTTTACATGGTTTTGCAATACATTTTCAATTTATTAAACCACTCCAAGATTCTGATATTTTACTGATTGCTCCTCATGCTCCCGGAATAGTATTACGGGAAAAATATCTGACCGATAAATCTGTCTCTGCTTTTAAAGCGATAGAAAATGAAAAGAAAAGCTCCAAACAGCTTCTTATCGCATTGGCAGAAGCAATTGGTATTCAAAAAAACAGACTGGTTGCCAACAGTTTTAAAAATGAAGCTATTGGTGATTTGTTTGGCGAACAGGCGGTTCTCTGTGGGGGACTGAGCGAACTGATTTTTAATGGCTATAATACTTTGACAGAAAATGGGTTACCGTCTGACAATGCATATTTGGAAGTCTGCTACCAGCTTGATTTGATAATTAAACTGATTAAAGAGCATGGTATTATTGGTATGTATGAGCGTATTTCGGTTGCCGCAAAATATGGCTCGGTGAAAAATGGAAAAAAGATTATCGACTCATCGGTTAAAAAGAATATGAAAAAAGTTTTCGATGAAATAGCGTCGGGCAAATTTGCCGAAGAACTTAACAGTTTAGATAAAACCGATATACAAAAACTCTCGCATTCATTAAAAAAGATGAGTTCTGACTCATTTGAAAAATCCGTAAAAAAATTCTCTAAATAGTAAATCCCTGATAATTGATAACCCTTGCCTTGTTGTGTCAGGTGCTGTCACGCTTTAGCGTGATGACACCTGACACCTATAAATAGAATAGTCAGTTCACAACCCGCATAAGCGGTTCAGGAACAGACAGAACATGAAAATACATTTCCTTCCCCATTTACTCATCAAAACAACAGGAAAATCACCTTTTCCTTATCCTTTTTTTATGCATTATAATAGTTGACCGTCATTCAATTCCCCTGTAGATTTCAGAATGAAAAATAAAATAATAATTGTAATTGTTTTACTTCTTTTTACGACAGCGGCATATTATATCTACGACAATTTTCGCACCCGTTCGACAGAAGAAAAACTTGCCGAGATAATACATCTGGAAGACAGCCGAGCATCGGTTGATCAATTTTCAACATATTTAAAAGATGATACTATAACTGTTCGTAGTAGGGCAGCCCTTGCCATAGGTCGTGTCGGTGGGAAAAATTCCGGAAAAACTTTATTTCAACTTATAACCACCGATGTTGATGATGTCGCCGCATCGGCAGCCTTTGCAATCGGTTTAACAGGTGAATCAGCTTATGCCGAAAAACTATTAGATGTCGGTTTTGAGGCTCCCTCGCGAGTTGGAGCATTACTGGTCGCATCGGCAGGACGGCTTGCCGACAGCACAAACAGTTCGGTCCATAAACTGCTGACCTCATATTTTGACCACCCCTCTCCCGAAGTTCGCAAAGAAGCGTGTATGGCTCTTTTTCGTTCAGGCGGTAAAAAAGAAGCGGCTGCACTTATGCAGTTTTTACAAAATGAAAAAGATGATGAAGTTCGTATAGCCGGTCTGTTTGCACTTACACGAATGCATATTAAAGAAGCATATGATTTTTATGTATCATTTTTAGCTGATGCTGACCCCTATGTTCGTTCTTTAGCTGTTCGAGGTGTAGGGCTTTCAAGCAGTAAGGATGCTATACTTTATTTATCAATTGCATTAAATGATGAAGATAACAATGTAGCGGCACAGGCGATAAATTCACTTTCATCAAAAAAAACAAATACCGCACAGAAAAAACTTCAGCAAAAATTAGATACAGAAAAAGATGAAAAACTGACCGCACTTATAATAGATGCATTAGTTCGCCAAAATAATAAAAACGCCATAGTGAGTGTAAAAAGAATTTTAAATACAAATTCACCAACCAATATAACAATTTCAGCCATAAAATATCTTGCCACTGTTGAAAATGATAGAGCAGTTATACTGATTGATTCTCTTATGCGGAACGAAAACTATCGTATACGAGCCGCCGCCGCAGATGCTTTTGGTTTAACAAAATCTTCAAAAGTAAAACCCCGTCTATCGGCACTTTTTTCTGATAAGAATGTTTCGGTGCGTGCATCAGCATTCAACCAACTTCTGATTCTTGATTCAACTAATTTAAAATTTTATCTCGACCAAGCTCTTGCCGATTCCGCCTATATGCTGCCGACTCTTGCTATTGATGAAATCGGTAGTCGGAAACTGAAAGCGTATCTTCCCAAACTTCGTAAACTCTCTATGACATCAAATATATTAAATATTAACATAAGACGAACTTTGGTTGGCTGTGCAAAATCATTTTTAGAAGAGAATAAAGCAGACACTAATGCTTTGCGGATTTTAGTTAACATGGCTTTGGATAATGAATATATAGTTCGTAAAGATGCTGCCGAAGTATACAAGTCGGTACTCGGTGAGAACCGCTCTGATATTATACGACAGCCTCAAACTCGTATCTCTACATCTGAAATATACCGTGCGATAAAAAAATATAAGATAAACCCCTATGCAGTAATTTTGACAAATAAAGGCGAATTTGAAATGGAGTTATATTTTGATATTGCTCCTTTAACTGTTCTCAATTTTATTGATTTAGTGGATAAATCTTTTTATGAAGGACTTTCTTTTAATCGTGTGATTCCTGATTTTGTTGTTCAGGGAGGTGACCCCGAAGGAACAGGATGGGGCGGTCCCGGCTATATGATACGATGCGAGTATTCATCTGAAAAATATATTCGAGGTACAGTTGGTATCGCAACTTCCGGTAAGGACACCGGAGGCTCACAATTTTTTATAACTCTTTCGCCGCAGCCGCATCTTGAAGGACGCTATACTGTTTTTGGTCAGGTAATATCCGGTATGGATGTTGTTGATCAACTTGTGGTAGGAGATAATATTTTAGAAGTATCAATAGATGAAGGGTCTTTTTAATGAAAAAATATTTTATGCTAATTTTGCTTTTGTTTATAACCGTGAGCTTTATCTCTGCTCAAAATAAGAGTACAGATAGTACGCTGATAAAGCAGATTCTTGAAGTTGACAAACAGCAAAGGGATATTGTTAAAAATGTAACTTTTGATGCTGAATTTGTTGAGGGTGAAAATAAAGACGGCGAGTTTGTAGAAAAAGTTCGTTTTGAAAAAAAAATTTATATTAAATATGAAGCCGATACTGCTTTTTTAGTAGAAGATTATCTTGCTTATTATAAAAAATCAGTGAAACAGTCTGAAGAAAAATTGCAGGCTGCCGCCAAAGAGAGAAAAGAAAAAAAGAAAAAAAGAAAAACCAGCGATATTTCTTATTCAATGCTGAAACCTTTTTACCCAAAAAATAAAGACCTTTACACAATAGAGTATCTTGGTATCGCACCCGATACTATTGAAGGGTATATTTGTCATTCTTTTAAAGTAAGAGCGAAAGAAGATAAAGCATATCTTCTAAATGGAAGCTACTATTTTGATTCGGAATCTTTTCAATTGGTGAGGGTAGATTTTTCCCCGGCTAAATTGACAAAAAAAACAATGTTTAAAATGAAAGAGCTCAACTTAACTATCCTGTATAAAGAATATGAAAATAATCTTTGGTTTCCCAAAAAAATAGAAATTGCCGGTAAAGGGAAAGCAATGTTTTTTATAGGCGTGAAATTTGACGGAATAGAATACTATAGCAACCCGCAAATAAACCAAGATATAGACAGCATGTTTGTACATTAGTATCTATGCTTATATTTTCGTTCGATAAACATCGGCTCAAACGGCATTTTGAAAAAGACAAAGTGCTGTTTTCGTATCACCTCGGCGATCTTGATGATTTTTATTTTGATAACTGTCAGTGGGCAGTTGACTATCACAACAAAGCAAAAATAGAAGAAGTTATTTTAGTCTATACAGGATGTGAACTTCCGACTGTTTTAACGTTTGGTCTGACTGAACGGTTTGCGGAACTTCTCAATCAGATGCTGCCGCTATTACCAATAAAATTCTATTGTCACTTCCAAGAGAAATGTAGAAATATGTTTTTAGAGAACTATTCTGAAACAAAACTTGGTACACATTTTAAAATGAAACTCGAGAAATTAAAGAAACCGGTTTCTTCTGACAGCTCTAAGATTATACAGCTTGATATGTGGCATCTTGATATGCTCAGACAATTATATAAAGATGCTTATCCACAGAACTACTTTACCAAACGAATGATTGAGACAGGTAAATATTACGGCTATTTTGATAATGACAAAGTAGTATCGGTGAGTGGAGTGCATGTTGATTCCGATGAATATCAAATTGCTGTTTTAGGAAATATCACAACAGCAAAAGATTATCGAGATAAAGGCATCTCTACAATGGTCACCTCACGGCTACTTGAAGAATTAACTTCGGAAAACAAAACTGTTTGTCTCAATGTAAAAGCTGACAATAAACCTGCAATAGCCTCGTATACAAAACTAGGATTTGTCAAAGTATGTGAATACGAAGAAGCACTGTTTGAGTTGAAATAAAAATTCACGGTTTTACATATTTACAGCTTATTGAATGTTCAAAAAGTCAAAATATTTTACTTGACAAATATTTTTGAAGGCGATATGTTTCTCTTGCGTTTATCGTTTATTCATCTATTGCATACACATAATTAATGAGCGGAGTTATTGTTTTACATATTGTCTATATGATATAATTTTACATATCTAAAATAGACAAAAAAACCGAAATTACTGTATTGTATATAGTAAGTATGGGAGTTATGTAATAATAAAACTATCTAAAATATTAGATGGAAGGGAGTTTTTATTTTGTTAAAAAAAATGAAACTAATTTGGGTTGTATTTTTACTATTAGGTTTTTCCTTATTTGAAGGTATAGCCATTGTTACACCGGCTGCTGCAAAAGCTCAGCCTAAGATAAAATTTTCAGCAGGAACACCAATAAATCAAGGCGGGGTAATTGTCGGTTGTAGATGTCCAAAACTAAGTGGTGCCTGTGTTTGTGAGTATGATAATGCTGCATAATAATCAATCACTATATTTAGTGTATTAAAGAAATAGTATAACTCCTGTACTTATATTTTATAGATTAATGTTTTAATTTAATTCATGATTGAAAGGATGTAAAGTATGAGTTATGCCTTAATTATTATATTAAGTACCCTCTGCACATTGAATAATTTATTCAGCATAGAAAAGGAATACAATATTCCTGAATCTATTCAAGTTTCAGGTGAAAATGCTTGGACGGACTGGAGTTACTGCTCAGTTAATTATTTAGGAACTAAAGCAGCTTTTATAAATCCCAAAAACCACAATGTTGTATCATTGGAAATCGATAAGTTAGATTTAGAAATTGCTTCCCCTCACACATATAATATGAGTTCTGTTTCACATTTTACTACGGAAGACATAGAGTCGTTTAACCCAAAAAGTTTAATCAGCAAAGTCGCATCCAATGGTAGAAAAAAAAATGAAGTAGCACTACCGGTTTCCATATATTATACTTCAGATAATAATCTTTTGATTTGTGATAACAACAACAGACGAATACTAATTACAGATAACAACAATAAATATGTTTCAAGTTTTTTACTTACTGGAAATACCGCCGTCCCTAATGAGATTCGCAAACTTGCTGACGGTACCTTTCTTGCAGCCGGACTTAATCTTGATTATACCGGTAATATCAATGCCGGCAATTACTGTACAATTTATTCCTCGAAAGGTGAACTCCTTCGTTCATTTGCTTATACTCCTCAAGTTGCTTTTGACAGCACTCTTTGGATTGGTGTTGCATCTTTAATTGATATTGACGATGAAGGTAAAATCTATCAGACTTTTAGTGTGGATGCCAAGATAAACGTTTATAATATATTTGGAAAATTACTTCGTACACTTAATTATACTCCAAAATGGTTTTATCCTCCGAATTCTTTACAAAAGCCCCATTCTACATTAGAAAATGAACCCGACGGATTTTGGAAATCCTGGCCAAGGATAATTAAAATTTTATATCTTGGAAATAATAAACTTTTAATAGCTGCTGAGACAAACGAGATCGGAAGAGCGTCGTGTAGGGAAAGAGTGTAGATCTCGGTGGTCGCCGTATCATTAAAAAAAAAAAACAAAAATAATTAAAGTATTA
>CALCCW010000014.1:0-5675 GCA_937900185.1 uncultured candidate division Zixibacteria bacterium
AACATGAATAAGATCTGAGATAGTAGAGGTGAGCACGATAGTGAACAAACACACATGATAAAGCAAGATATTAATTTTGTATCTATAAACATAAGGATTGATTTATTTGTATATATTTTTTTTTTTTTTAATGATACGGCGACCACCGAGATCTACACTCTTTCCCTACACGACGCTCTTCCGATCTACGGTGAAGAAGTAGTTTTTTTAGATAATGAAAATAAGATTTTAGTGCCAATAGCTGAAATTGCAAAAGGAAAAATAATTTTTTGATGGAGAATAGATAAATGGCGTTTGATATGATCGAAGCGATGCAAATGATCGCTCGAGAAAAAAACATCGAATTTGACGCCGTGTTGGAAACACTGCAGGCTTCTCTTTTAGCAGCGGCTAAAAAGAAATATGACTTCACTGATAATATTAGCTTCAAATTTGACCGTAAAACTAATGAACTTCTTATGATTGCAACACGCAAAGTTGTTGAAGTTGTTGAAGATAAGAACGTGGAAATTTCTTTGGTTGAAGCCAAGGAAATTGATCCCGATGCTCAGCTTGGCGACGAACTTGATTTATATATTGATTATGAATCCGAATTTGGACGTAATGCTGTATTAACGGCAAAACAAATTTTGATTCAAAAAGTACGTGAGGCAGAGCGGGATCGTATCTACGATGAGTATATCGACCGAGTTGGTACCCTTGTCTCAGGTGTTGTTCAGCAAATTGACAAAGGAAATGTTATTGTGAACCTCGGTAGAGGTGAAGGCGTCTTAGAAATTAAACAACAAATTCCAAGAGAACGTTTTCGTCAGGGTGATCGTGTGCGGGCTTATATTCTCGATGTCCAAAAATCGGTCAAAGGACCTCAAATTCTTTTGTCACGTGTCAGTAATGAATTCTTGCGTTCCTTGTTTGAACTGGAAGTTCCGGAAATCTATGAGCGTGTTATTGAAATTAAATCTATTGCTCGTGAACCGGGCGAAAGAGCAAAAATTGCTGTCTACTCATCTGACGACCGAATTGATCCTGTCGGTGCATGTGTGGGTATCAAGGGTGTGCGAGTGCAGTCTATCGTTCGTGAACTAAACAATGAACGGATTGATATTGTACCATATTCTTCATCGTCGGAAATGTTTGTAAGCAGAGCATTGGCTCCTGCAAAAGTTGTGAACATTGAAGTGTTTGATGAAGAAAAGAAAATGACTGTTGCTGTGGAAGATGAAAAACTTTCATTGGCTATTGGTAAAAATGGGCAGAATGCAAGATTAGCTTCTAAGTTGACAGGTTGGAAAGTTAATATTATGTCCGAAACCGATTATGATGAACATAAACGTATAGAAGCTGAGATGCTTGTACCTGTCGGACAGCTTGACGGTGTTGGTGAAAAAATTGCTGAACGTTTAGCTGATGCTGATATCGGTTCTGTGCAGAGACTCGCCAATACTTCTATTGAAGCTCTTACGCGTATTGATGGACTTGGTGCTAAAACTGCGGAATCTTTACTTGAAAAGGCTCAAGCTTTTGTTGCTCTGTTAGAAAAAGAATATCAGAAAAAACTCAAAGCTAAAGCAAAAGAAAATGCAAAAGCAAAACGTACTGCTGATGAAACTGATAAAGCTGACGATCTTTTTGAAGATGATACTGAGTTTGTAACTGAAGATGATGATGTCATAGAAGTATCTGCTCCAAGTTTTGATGCTGAAGATGATGATGAGGAAATTGCTTAGGTTGTGGTATGAATACTTAAGTACTGAGAGGTTGTATAGATAGATGGCTAAAGTAAGAATATATGAATTAGCGAAAACATTTAAAATATCTTCAAATGCCTTAATAAATGTTCTGCGTAAATTAAAATTTGACCCGAAATCTCATATGTCAGTAGCGACTGATGAAATGATTGCGGCTGTCAAAAAGAAATTTGCAGAGGGACAGCAAGAGATTAAAAAAGAGATGAAACAACAGGAGCAAATTAAAGCTGCTGTAAAGCGTAAATCATCTGAAAGTAAAAAAACTGAGAGTAAAGCTACCGAACGCAAAACTTCCGTAGGGAAAATTTCTACTAAATCCGGATCGACAATTGAAAGTATTGTTAAAAAGTTTGATAAAAAACAGAAAAAGAAAGACCGGCGAAAAAAGAAAGTTCTCACCGAGGTTGATAAAAAAGTAGTAGCAAAAACTTTCAAATCTACTATGGCTAATCTTGAGGGTATAAAATCTAAAAAGAGATATAAAAAATCAAGCTTGGCACAGGATCAGAGTTCAGTCGAAAATCAAAATACCATTGAAGTAACTGAATTTATGTCTGTTGCTGAAATTGCCAAAATGGTTGACGTGAAGCCGGCTGAAATTATTGGTAAACTTTTTGAACTTGGTATGATGGCTACAATGAATCAGCGTCTTGATATGGACACTATTGAAATGATTGCTGATGATTATGGTTTGCAAATTGTTCTTGTTGCCGAAGTAGGGGAAGATACTCTTCAAGAAGAAAATACTGACGACCTGATCAAAAGAGCTCCTGTTGTTACTGTTATGGGACATGTTGATCATGGGAAAACATCACTACTTGATTATATCAGAAATGCTAATGTCGTCTCTGGTGAAGCAGGTGCTATTACTCAGCATATCGGTGCCTATGATGTTGTATGCAACGGTGAAAAAATAACGTTCTTAGACACACCGGGGCATGAAGCATTTACTGCGATGAGAGCAAGAGGTGCTCAAATTACTGACATTGTTGTCTTGGTTGTTGCCGCTGATGATGGTGTCCGTCCTCAAACTATTGAAGCTATTGACCATGCACGAGCTGCAAATGTTCCTATTGTTGTTGCTATAAATAAAATTGATAAACCAAACGCCAACCCTGACTCTATTAGAAACGAACTCTCCAATCAAAATCTCTTATCTGAAGAGTGGGGCGGAAAAACTATCATGGTTGAAATTTCCGCAAAGCATGGAACTAATGTTGAAAAAATTCTTGAGATGATTCTTCTACAGGCTGAAATGCTTGACCTTATGGCTGACCCAAAAATCAGAGCTCAGGGAGTGGTTGTTGATGCTCGCCTTGAAAAAGGAAGAGGTACTGTTGTTACTGTTTTGGTCCAAAAGGGAACTTGCAAAGTTGGTGACTCTGTTGTCGCAGGAGTTCAAAGAGGTCGTATCAGAACTATTACTGATGAAAAAAATAATCCGATTTCATGTATTACCCCTTCAATGCCGGCACAAATTACCGGTTTAGGAGGAGTACCTCAGGCGGGCGATTCATTTATGGCATGTCTGAATGATCAGGAAGCAAGAGAAATTTCAGGTAAACGTGCTATCATCAAACGGGAACATGATGCCAGAAATAATTTAGGTGGAATTACCCTTGACCAAATTTTTGAAAGAATTAAAGAAGGACAAATTAAAGAGCTCAGACTTATTATCAAAGGTGATGTTGACGGTTCTGTAGAAGTTCTTTCTGATACTCTTGGTAAAATTCAAACTAATGAAGTTAAAACTACTATACTTAGAAAATCTGTCGGTGCTATTTCTGAATCAGATGTTATTTTAGCTGCTGCCTCAGGTGCTTTTATTATTGGATTTCATGTTTCTATTGATAGTCGGGCAAGAGAACTTGCCAAAAAAGAGAAAGTTGACATTCGACTATATGATATTATTTATGAGGCAGAAGATGATGTCAAGAAAGCTCTTGAAGGAATGCTCTCTCCTGTTATCTCTGAGAAATTTGTTGGTGAAGCAGAAGTTCGAGACATATTTAAAGTGCCAAAGATTGGCTCTATTGCAGGTTCTTATGTGAGAAGTGGACGTTTCAAACGTTCTGACAAAGTCAAACTTTCAAGAGACGGAAAAATTATCTATACCGGAACCTTAAATTCTTTACGCCGTTTTAAAGATGATGTGAAAGAAGTGAAAGAAGGTTTTGAATGTGGCATCGGTCTTGAAAATTACAACGATATTAAAGTTGGCGATATTATTGAGGCGTATGAAATTGTAGAAACTGCCAGAACTTTGGATGATGTTTGATAATTGCTATCGCAAGAATTGAATTGTCTCTTACTGGCGTGAATTCTCTAAAGGAGAAAAGAAGAATACTGAAATCGCTTTTAGCTAAGCTAAAAAATAAATTTAATATTTCAATCGCAGAAATCGATGATAATGATGTTCTTAGAAAAGCAACTATCGGTGCTGCGATTGTGTCGAATAAAAGCAGTTTTGGAGATCAAGTAATTGCAAAGATGATTGATGAAATCAGAGAAAGACCTGACGTCGTTCTTGTTGATTATAAAACAGAAAATTACTAAAAATTTATTAGTTATGAGACAATTTAAAAGATCAAATAGATTAAGTGAACAGATTTTAAGAGATATTGCTCAAATTTTCTTATTGAAATTTAGCATGAAATCCCCCGACTTAGTGACTTTTACACATGTAAAACTAACTGATGATTTACGCTATGCGACTATCTACTACTCATGTTTAGGGGATGAATTAAAACAACATGCTGTAGTAGAATTCTTAAATAGAGAAAAAAAATCTATTCGACATGCTGTTGGGAAAAATTTACATATCCGGTTTATTCCTGAATTTACATTTAAATTCGATCCGTCAATCGCTGAAGGTATTAAAATAGAAAAATTATTGAATGAAGTCAAAAACGACACAAATGAATAGATTATCATTTAATCAAAAAATGCCTCCGACAGATGAATTAATAAAAATAATTGATAAGTCATCAAAAGTATTAGTGGTTTCTCACATTGATCCCGATGGTGATGCTCTCGGTACTCAACTTGCTTTTGCCAGATATTTAAAGGATATTGGGAAAGATGTTACTCTTGTCAGACAAAGTGACATTCCTGAAAAATATCATTTCCTTGATTCCGTATTAGATATACCATATTTTGACTCTCTGTCTAAAGATTTACAATTTGATACTGCCATTGTTTTAGAATGTCCTGATTTTAAAAGAATTGGTTTAGCAGGATGCTGGATTACTGAAAATACAACTGTGGTAAATATCGATCATCATAGAGACAATGATTTAAAGGCAAATTTGAACTGGCTTAACATAAATGCATCGTGTGTTGGTGAAATGGTCTATGAATATTTTGAAGAAGTCAATTATTCCATAACTCAAAATACAGCTGTCTGTTTGTACACTGCAATATTAACGGACACCGGCAGGTTTCGTTATAACGTTACTTCGCAAAGAACTCATGAAATTGCAGGAAAATTAATTACACTTGGAGTAATTCCGCAGCTTGTGTGTGATGAAATTTATTTTAATATGAAACCAACTACAGTTATCCTTTTGGGGAAAGTATTAAATGAAATTGAATTTTATCATAAAGGTAAACTCTGCATACTGACTCTCACAAAAGAAATGCTTCGGGTTGCACAAGCAGAATCAGCTGAGTCTGATGGGCTGGTTGATCATACATTGTATAATAAAGGTGTTGAAGTAGGAATCTTGATAAAAGAATTTTCTGATTCACAAACAAAAGTATCTATGAGGTCAAGAAATTTGATTAATGTCTCCGCAATTGAGATCGGAAGAGCGTCGTGTAGGGAAAGAGTGTAGATCTCGGTGGTCGCCGTATCATTAAAAAAAAAATATAACAAACAACAAAAAAAAAAAAAAGAAACACAGAAAACAGAGACTGCAGTACAGA
>CALCCW010000015.1:0-2671 GCA_937900185.1 uncultured candidate division Zixibacteria bacterium
ACAATGAATGCAGTCGGGAAAGCTGCTGCTGAAATGGTAGAAGAAGTACGCAGACAGTTCAGAGAAATTACCGGATTGATGGAAGGTACTGCCAAGCCTGATACCGGTCGTTGTGTAGATATTGCCACAAAAGGTGCATTAAAACAGATGATTTTACCTGGATTAGTAGCTATCTGTTCTCCGATAATTATTGGAAAACTGTTAGGAGCTGAAGGACTGGGCGGAATGCTTGCCGGTTCGACTATGTCGGGGGTAATGCTTGCCTTAATGATGGCAAATGCCGGCGGTGCATGGGACAATGCGAAAAAGTATATCGAAAGTGGTGCCCACGGCGGAAAAGGCTCTGATGCCCATAAAGCGGCTGTTGTCGGTGATACTGTCGGTGACCCTTTTAAAGATACATCCGGTCCTGCGATGAATATCTTAATTAAGCTTATGGCTATTGTTTCTTTAGTCGTTGGACCATATTTATTCTAAATATAAGTTTGTGTATGATAAAAAAGGTATATCTGTGTGATATACCTTTTTTTTATTTTATCTGTGAATAAAATCACGTACCATTAGTATAATAGATAAATAATAATAACTTTATGAAACTTTTATCAATTGGTCTCGTTTAATGAAACCATGCCGGAGTTTAATATGGAAAATCAGAATACAGAAGTAACAGTACATGCAAGCCAATACAGATTGTTCTCATTAAAAGGTATTGCGGAAGTATTTTATAAACCTGCTGAATTTTTTACAAAGTTAAAAGATAATCCTAAAATTTTCGTTCCGTATGTCGTCTTCGTTTTACTAACTTTTGCGAGTCTATTTCTCTTAAAAGACTTAATTGTTGAAACGCAAACATCATCCCCTCAATTTGCTGCCAACATGGAAAAATCAGGTCAATCAGTAACACCTGAACTCATTTCTATTATGAAGATTAGTACACTGGTTATAGGTACTATTGCTATGAGCTTGTATCCATTGGTTGTTGCTGCATTAGCTCTGTTTTTTGGTAATTTTGTTATGGCAGGTAAAGGGTCATTTAAAAAACTTTTATCTGTGGCATTATATGGCGGGATTTTATATGTATTGGGAAGTATGATTCTTATTCCGATGATGCTTGCCAAAAATTCGATGATGGTTTCATTTTCATTAGCTGTGTTTGCAACTGATTACGGGATGGAGAGTATTCTATATACCGCATTGTCAAAAATATCAATTTTTCAAATTTGGAAAATTATTGTTGTGGGGATTGGTCTCTCTACAATTTATAATTTTCCACGCAACAAGGGATATGTCTTAGCTGTCTTATCTGTAGGACTATTATCTGTATTACAAATTGTATTTGCTGCTATTGGAGCAATGTTTACATAAAGGAGAAATCTATGAGGTTACAACACCTTACAATAAGTTTCATAACTATCGTATTACTTTTGTCAAGCAGTTTAGCAGCACAAGAGTTGACGCTAAACGACTGTATTGAACTCGCCCTAAACAACAGAGCATCTATTATTGCAGCACGAGGGAGAGAAGCTGTTGCCAAAGCCGGTAAACTTTCCGCATTAGGTGCTTTCTTGCCGCGTGTTGATGCTTCTTATAATTACAATAAAGGGAAAGAAACAGGTATTAAGTCATACCGAACCACAGAGTATAAAGACACTGTATTGGTTAATACTGCTTTTGGCGAAACAGCAAGAGATTATGTGCAAATTCCGCAGAATTTTGTCGAGGTTAGTCTTCCTGACCAAGATATTGGTCCTAATAAAAGTTTATCATTATCAGCCAGTATGTGGGTGTTGAATATTGGTAACTTTTATTCTTTAGCTGAAGCAAAGGCTCAAGTTGATGTCGCTCGATTGGATGTCTTAAATTCCGAACAGGATTTAATATATAGTGTGAAGGTTGCATATTTTGCATACTTGGCTTCGGTTGAAAATATCGGTGTGCAGGAAGAAGCTGTCAAAAGAAGTGAAGAACAGCTAAAACTTATTCAATCAAGATATGATTTAGGCTCTGCCGCTTTGTCTGATGTTTTAAAACAGAAAGTACAGTTTGGCAATGATCAGCTTGCCTTGCTGACTGCATCTAATACGGTTGTAACTGCCGAAGCATCTCTTGCCTATACTGTCGGTTTAGACCCTAATGAGAATCATAAATTTTCCAAGGAATTTGAAGAACATTCTTATAGCGGTACAATAGATGATGCGATTTCTTTTGGATTGGAGCATGAGCCAGGGTATTTATCAGTACAAAAGAATCTTTACTCTTCTAAAAAAGCCGTGAAAAGCAGCCTATCTGAATATTTGCCTAAAGTATCTGCAAATGCCAGTTATACAAAATTTGTAGGTACCCAGGCATTTCCGATAGTTTTTGATTATTCGTCTAACACTTTACGATACGGTTTTAATATTAGTTGGAATATTTTTGACGGGTTTATTAGAGAAAGAAATATTACTTCCGCCAAAATAAACCGTAATAATGCTATGGCACAAGTTTCCGAAACAAAAAACTTTTTATCCCGTGAAATTAAAACAGCATATAATGATATAGCTCAACAGAAAAAATCTAAAAAAGATCGGAAGAGCGTCGTGTAGGGAAAGAGTGTAGATCTCGGTGGTCGCCGTATCATTAAAAAAAAAAAAAATACAAAATAAAAAAAAAAAAAACAACACAAAAAGAA
>CALCCW010000016.1:0-4051 GCA_937900185.1 uncultured candidate division Zixibacteria bacterium
ACTTATTCATTACTATATTTTCTTTAATTTTTTTCATTTTTTTATGTTTTTATTTATTTTTTTTTTTTTTTTTCAAGCAGAAGACGGCATACGAGATATATCAGTGTGACTGGAGTTCAGACGTGTGCTCTTCCGATCTCCTCTTCAATAATCTCATCTATTTCATAATTATTTAAATATTTTCCTATCATTATTTACAATTTAATTGGCGGATTTATAGTGTATTTTTTCTCCGGGGTAAAAATAAAATTCATTTTTATTATTAATTTTTAAAATATTAATTATTGTACGTTTATTAATGCCGGGATATGAATAAATATTCCGCCCTATTTTATAAAACTTATTATCTGTTGTATTTATTTTATAGGTTAATTCATCTGTTACAGATATATTTGTTGTATTTTGTTGAAAGGTTGTCGGTTTCTTTATATCAAAAAAATAATTAAACAGAAATAGTGCATTGATAATTAAAAACAGAAATGCTAAAATTGCAATTCGTTTTAAATTTTTTTTCTTTTTTTTTTAATGATACGGCGACCACCGAGATCTACACTCTTTCCCTACACGACGCTCTTCCGATCTATAAAAGGTATCATCCACAGAAGATACCAATTAAAAATTGTAGGAGTCACAATTATATACACACCAAATATTATAAATGACTGAAGAATAGGTTTATTTTTGAATCGCTTGAGTAATAATAGAGGGATATATGAACCTGAGAAAATAGCAAAACAGATATAGCGGGCAGTTTCTTCTGAAAATATTTGCTGCAATAACAAGTATACAGATCCGTTGTACTGCCAACTGTCTAAATATACAAAAAGAGAACCAAAAACATCTAAGCCGGAATTTAAAGTAAACGGGAGATAAAAAAGTAGTATTGTAAGAGTAAAAATCAAGAGAAATTTGATTTTCTCTTTAGAACCAAAATAGAAAAAGATAAATGGAATAAAAAACAAGATATAAAACTTAATTAATACACCGATAGCCAGTAAAAAAGAGATTGGATATATTTGTTTTTTATAATCTTTTAAAAGAATCAATGCCCCAATTAATATAGGCAGTCCAAAAATATCTAAATGGTTGGAAAACAGAAATTCTATCATAATAAACGGAGAAAACAGGTAAATTAGAAAAGACCAATCAGGTAGTTGATATTTTCTGATAAACTGATACATCAATAATAAAGACAGAAGTTCAAATAAAAAGGCAAGCAGTTTGAAGCCTTCAAGAGAGTCTCCGCTAATCATGTATGATAAGGCAAAGAGATACTGGCTCATTGGCGGGTATATAGTTACATGCCATGGATGATTAATTTTGGGATAGATTGTTGTATCAGCTAAGGGAGTTGACATCATTTCTTCGGGTGAAGTAATATAAGGGTTGTAATTATTTGTTATGAGTTTGCCCTCCCAAATATACCGATAGACATCATCAGAAAGATAAGAAATATCACCTGAGAAAAATGATACCGACATTCTTATCAGAAGCCCTATAATTATAAAATAAATAAAAAGTTTTTTATTCTCACGAAAAGAAAAAGAGATTTTTTTTGTCAGATATAGAAAGAAAAGGTATAGCACAAAAATAACCTGTGAAAGAATGAGAAATTTCACAATATTAGGGGAATCAGATTTTGGGAAAATTAAATACATGAAAAGAGTCAGAATTATAAGAGGTATTATTATCAGTATTTTTTTCATTATTTCAATAATTCCCGAAAAATTAAATATAAGATTTTATTTCCTGCTTTTATAGAACCAAATACAGTGCCTGAAATTTTGGATTCTCCAATTCTATTTCGATATGATACGGGAACTTCCGTACATGCCATTTCGAGTTTTGCTGCTTTTATTTGCAGCTCAACTGTCCATCCGAAATTTTTGTCACTCATCTTCAGCTTAGTAAATGCATCCCACCTTATGGCACGAAATGGACCTAAGTCCGTAAATGATTCCCCCCAAAACAAAGCAATCAGTTTTGTAGACAGCCAATTTCCAAACCGAGCAACAGGTGTTAATATCATTTTTGATTGTTGTTTTAACATCCGTGAACCAATAACAACATCAAACTCATGGTAAACTATTTTATCTAAAAGCAAGCTCATCTCTTGTGGATAATCAGAATAATCACCATCTAAAAAAACTATAATATTAGTATCTTTGTTAACTTCTTCTAATCCTCGCAAACATGCTGACCCATATCCTTTGACAGGCTCAGATACAGAAACAGCTCCAAAAGATTTTACAATATTGACAGAATTATCTGTTGAACCGTTATCGGCAACAATAAGTTGGTCAACGAACTCTGGAATATCATCTAAAACCTTTGCTAAGGATTTTTCTTCATTGAGAACAGGAATAATGACAGCTATTTTATGGTTACAGTACAAGCTTTCTGATTACCTTTCAATGTCATTTAATGACCAGTCATACGGCGTAAAACTTACCTTCCAATTTGCATCAATTTGAAACTTAGCTTTTTCTGAATCATTGAGATACTTATACGTAAAGTTAAGTATAGCATTTTCTACATCAGAGGTGTTTTGAAATTTTATACTCTTAAAATCTCTCACAAAATCTTCCCAAAACCAAGAAAATAATTCAGAAGTCACAATTGTATGATTTTCATAATCAATAGTATGTCTTTTCGTATTATGTATGAATTGAGAAGAAACAACATCAAGTAAGCTGTCAACAGAATTGCCGGTAAACGGGTGATTATATAGTGGAGGACATCCAATAGAAGCACAATTAACACCAAAATGAATGCGGGCATCTTTATAGGTAGGTCTTATTATTTCATGTTCTATATAATCCAGAGTTAATTTCTGTCCGGCAACATCCCAAATTATCTTGGACCAAGCTCCGTCTATATTTTGAATTGATTTTACAGGATAATTATCAATTATAGTGCGAAGGGTAATACCGTTGTAGGCATTTAACCAGTAGGCAAGTTGTTCATTTCGTGACATCTTTTCGAGCTGTTTTTTGGTGGTTCCCGCAAGTTGACTGATAAAGCTGTCGAGTTTTGCTCTATTTTGTTTGAGTTGTTCATAATCAATATTTTCGGATTTGACATAAGTTTGCAAAACATCTTGGTAAGCTTGATATGTTGAGTCAAATGGTTCTTGTGTTACTTTACTGTTTTGAGAACACCCAACTACAAAAAACAGCAATGTGATATATACATAATATTTCAGCATAAAAACCTCATTGTTTCTAATGATTACTATCGTTATATAGTCATATTTTTTTAAGACCGTCAACTAATATTCTAAAACAGGGAATTGAATAAACTGTTCCTAAAGATAGGATAATTTCATAAATAAAATAAATCTTTTTCTATAAGTTGAAATTGTATATCTTAAAATAATAATGAAAAAAATAAAATTCTTATATACAGCGATTGGAAGAGGTCATCCTTTTTACTTAGACGGTATTTTGGAAGAATTAAACCGTGATGGGGGAGTAGGCTCTGTTCATTCAAAATCAACTGTTTTTGACCATGCATCAGGTTTGAGTTTAAGCATGTGGAAATTAGTACGTGCATTATACATACAAGGTGGAAAAGAAAATTTTATAAGTAAAATATACAAGCGAATACGAAAACAAAATGATTATAACTCTGCATCATTGATTTTAAATCTTTTAGGTCGTGATATTAAAAAAGAGTTCAGAGATGATAGTTCTCCATTGGTAGTAGCTCATCCGATTTTAGTCTCAATATTAAGAAACCGCAGAAATGTCTATTATCAACATGGAGAACTAATCACACCTCAGGAAGCGGTTGTAAAAGGTGCTGACAAAATATTTGTTCCAACTGTTTCAGCAAAAGAACAGTTTCTGAAACAGAGATCGGAAGAGCGTCGTGTAGGGAAAGAGTGTAGATCTCGGTGGTCGCCGTATCATTAAAAAAAAAAAACAAAAACTACAAAAAAACAAAAAAAAAAAAATACAACTACAAAAGCACATAATAGGCAGCACAAAGAGCTAGCAACTCGGCGCCTACACACAAGCTATCGAGCTACGATGACACGACGACTAGA
>CALCCW010000017.1:0-9231 GCA_937900185.1 uncultured candidate division Zixibacteria bacterium
TTTAGCCCAAAAACGCACTTTCTTAAAAAACGCCCAAAAGTGGTCAATTTTCGATTAAAACTGCAAAAAAACGACTAAAAACGTGAAAAAACCGTTAAAAAACGTTCATTTTTGAAATTACCTATCTTGACACAAAAAACTCTAACTCCTTACTAAATAATCACTTATCAACCGTAAATTACAAAAGTCCCAATAACCAAGTGTCCGAAATGCGCTTTTTAGACCTCCGTTTTTAAGCCAAAAACAAGGATTTCTACAAAACCATTCCAAATTGCCACCACACAAACCCTCATTTTTAAGCTAAAAATAAGGGTTGAATTTTTGATGTTTCAAGGCTGGAAAGTCAAGTAATCTCGGCCAAATTTTTCAGAAATTTTTGAAAAAATTCTGGAAATAAAGCCTGAAAAGGCAATTATTGCAGGACCAGGCTTTGCAAAAGAGGAATTTCAAAAGTTTTTGGAAGAAAAAGGAAAGGCGGAAAAAATGCAGTTCTTTTTTATGGCAACAAACAGCATTGGAAAAACAGGATTGCAGGAACTGCTTAAAGGCAATGCCTTGGAAAAAATTGCTCCTGAAATTTTAACCGAAATTGAACAAACTTTAGAAGGACATTTTGAACGTACTGCGGGGGGAGAAATGTCAGCATCAGGTGGTGCAAAAGCTATTGCTGAAGTTCTTAACCTGATCGACCAGTCGGCTGAAAAAAATATCTTACAATCTTTAGAAGCAGAAGACCCCGATTTAGCAGCAGAAATTAAAAATATGATGTTTGTATTTGATGATCTCATTTTACTTGATGACCGTTCAATTCAGCGTCTGCTTAAAGAAGTTGAAACCAAGGATGTCGCAATATCTCTCAAAGCTGCCAATGAAGAAGTGAAAACTAAGATTTTTGTAAATGTCTCTGAACGTGTAAAAGTAATGATTGAAGAAGAAATGGAATTTATGGGACCTACTCGGTTATCCGATGTTGAGGCTGCCCAGTCTCGTATTGTTGAAATTGTCAGAAGACTTGAAGAAGAAGGACAAATCATTATTTCAGGTCGAGGTGGAAAAGAGGAAATCATTGTCTAAGATTTTGCGAAATACTCTTGAAGGTCCAAAAGTGTATGTCGGCGAAAAACATCTTGATTTTGAAAAAGAAAAAGTAGCACAAGACCGACTAACTAATTTATTTCCTGCAGTTTCTGTAATTACCGATGCTGATGGTTGTCGTTTTATACCAATCCATCAAATGTCTCAACTGGAAAATGCCTTGACTGAACAAAAAAAACAGTCTTATGATGACGGTTATAAAAATGGTTATGAGGAAGGACTTCAAAAAGGGTTAGAAAAAGCTCAAACGGTATTACAAAATTTTGAAAACTCAATCAAAACTACAGTTTCACAGCGAGAATCATTACTTGATGAAGCTCGCGAAAAAGTTTTAGAACTTGTTATTAAAATTTGTAGAAAAATTACGTATGAAGCAGTTGCTGTCGACCCTGAGAAAACTTTGAAAATAATAAATGGTGTTATTGACTCATTAATTGACCGTTCCAATTTAAAGATTAAAGTTAATCCAAAGCATTTACCAATTGTCGAACAAAACATAAACTTGTTTTCACAAGGTTCAACAGTTATAAAACAGATAGAAATTATTGCAGATCAACGTGTAAAATACGGCGGGTGCTTTATAGAAACTCCAACCGGAGATATAGATGCTCGTTTAAATTCTCAAATTGATGTTATCGAGGATTTATTACTGTCACATGGGGGAGAGGAATGAGTTTTGTCCCATTTGAATCTTATGCCGAACAAATTGATAATATAACTACTGTAAAACATTTTGGTAAAGTTACTCAAGTAGTTGGTTTGGTAATTGAATCAGCAGGACCTGCTGTATCAATCGGAAAACTCTGTAATATTGAAAATAGAGATAATGGCGAAACTATCAAAGCTGAGGTTGTCGGCTTTCGGGATAATCGCATCTTGCTTATGCCGCTTGGTTCAGTCAATGGTATTACACCGGGAGCTATTGTAACATCAACTTCTGAACAACTGCGTGTACCTGTTGGACCGGAACTGGTCGGGAGAGTTCTTGGCGGATTAGGTCAACCTATTGATGGTAAAGGACCGCTTCGTACGGTGACATCACGCTCTATTAATGCAGAGCCTATACCGGCGTTACAGAGAAACAGAATAGTTGAACCGCTTTATACGGGAATCAAAGTAATTGATCTTATGACTACTATAGGTAAAGGGCAGCGGTTAGGTGTTTTTGCGGGTTCAGGAGTTGGAAAATCAGTGATGCTCGGAATGCTTGCACGCGGTTCTTCTGCTGACATAAATGTAGTTGGACTCATTGGGGAACGTGGTCGAGAAGTTAGAGAATTTATTGAAAAAGATCTTGGACCGGAGGGGTTAAAAAATACTATTGTTGTTGCGGTGACATCTGACCAACCGGCTCTTATCAGAATCAAAGGTGTGATGCTTGCCACGACAATAGCTGAATATTTTCGTGACCAAGGGAAGGATGTCATGCTCATGGTTGACTCGTTAACACGGGTCGCAATGGCACAGAGAGAAATTGGTATTACCGTCGGAGAACCACCGACAACAAAAGGATATACACCATCAGTTTTTGCGATGCTTCCAAAGCTACTCGAAAGAGCAGGGCAAAAAGATAAAGGGTCTATTACCGGTATATATACTGTCTTAGTTGAAGGAGATGATTTTAACGAACCTGTTTCCGATGCTGTTCGTTCAATTTTAGACGGACATGTTGCACTTTCAAGAAAATTAGCATCAATGAATCAGTACCCTGCGGTAGATATTTTAGACTCGATAAGCCGACTTATGATAGAAGTTACTACTGACGAAGAATATGACTTATCGGTAAAAATAAGAGAAATTTATTCAGTCTATAGTGATGCGGAAGATTTAATAAATATTGGAGCGTATGTGAAAGGCAGTAATCCAAAAATTGACTATGCTATTTCAAAAATAGATGCTCTCAAAGATTTTTTTAAGCAAAAGATACTTGAAGAAGTTGATTATAAAAAATCATTTCAGACTTTAAAAGAAATTATAGAAAGCTAAATTTTCTATGAAAAAATTTCATTATCGAATGGAACCTCTGTTAAAACAGAGAAAACATATAGAAGATGAAAAACAAAAAATACTTGCCATAGCTCAAAAAAAAATATTACAACAAGAGAATGAAATTACCGAAATTGAAGCTACTCGACATACGACTTGTCAATCTCAAGTACAAAAAACAGAGCAAGAATTTTCTGTTGCTGAAATGCTGATGTATTCACGGTATGTACACAAATTAAAAAAGGACAGTATGATCGGGAGAGAAATGTTGAAAGTTCTTAAGCATGATGAAAATAAAAAACGGAAAGATCTTTTAGCGGCTGCACGCGAACGAAAAAAATATGAAAAACTCAAAGAGATTCAAGAAGAAAAATTTTATAAAGAAATCAGTGAAGTAGAAAAAAAAGAGAGCGATGAAATCGCTCTCAATATTTTTAGATTGAATAAACTAAAATAATCTTATGGGCATGACGGTATCGGTGGTCCTTCTTGAAACATATAAGCAACGAGATAGACTAAGTCAGAGACATTGATAATTTCATCAGGAGAACCGTTTACATTGGCTTCGGCTAAACAGACCGGTTCAGGACCTTCTTGAAACATATATCTAACAAAATATACTAAATCAGAAACATTTACCAAATCGTCGGGTGAGTTATTAATATTACCTCTGTCACCTAAACAGCAACTTTCTGATCCTACTGTGAGAGTTCCCGAATTGACAATCGGTGAAAAGGCGTTAGCATTCTCATCAGAAAAAGCCGTTGAAAATTCTCTCTCCGATATTGTAATAGTCAAAGTATCTATTGCTATTGTCTGAGGAGTGATGCCCGGTATAAATGAAAAATATACATTCCCCAATAAGCCGCTCCCATCGGGTATTAATCCTTCCGCAAGAGCATACGTGTAGACAGTGATAGAACTGGTTGTGAGTTGGTCGGCACCTCTTAAAGAGTAATTTTCAACACGGCTCCCAACAAATGAAAATGAGTCTATCATAATATCTAATGAACTATATGTCATAGTTAATTCTATACCTGCCAAAGGTTGATCGTTGTAAAAATAAACAGGTATAAACCCGTTATTAGTTGAAGAAGTTGTCGTGGACTGAATGGATACCGTATCTCGTATATTTGGGTCAAATCCAATCGGTTGACTTTTGGTTACAGCAGCAAGTATGAGTACAGCTAAAATTATAGATAAAATTTTCAAATTTATTCGCATATATTCCTTTATCCTTTCGGAAATACATAAAAGCAAATTTAATGCTCAATTTTGTTTTTTTTTTTATAATTAGAAAAATATTCTATAAATTGTTCGATTCTTGTAAGTAGTTGAAATGAACATAAGTTGTACGACAAAAATATAATAAAGAATTACAAATTTGGCAATAGAAATATTTAGGTTATTTTAGGTGTGCATAGTTTTGCATCTATTATCACTTTTTATGAAATTTATCGTTAAAAACTTAACTCTAAGTTTTTGATATAAGAAGTCGATAGGTAAAATATGATTGACAGAAACAAGAAATTCAAAGTTGCTGAAAGATGTTTGTATCTCAAAGTCTGCTATTTGGCAGAAGATCTTAAATGTTTTGGTTATAAAACTGATTGTGCCTTATATCAAAAGTCAAACGGAGAAAATTGTTCTGAAGAACGTTTTGATGAAGCCATGGATAAACTCATTAATAAAACAATGCTAAAATATCAAGAAATCCCCAAATAACAGCTAAGAAAAATATTCCTACTTCAAACGGAATTCTGTTCCGAATAAATCTAAATATTTAAAACCAAATCTCGCATAAGGTTAAGATAGCAAACGCTTTATCTGTGCGAAATAAATTTGGCACGCCCTCTGCTATATACTTTGGTGGAGAATATTATGATAAAAGGATTATACAGATCAGCATCTGCGATGATACCGCGGATAAAAAAACAGGAAGCCTCGGCAAATAATATTGCCAATGCTTCAACACCGGGATACAAAAAAGAGCGGATTTTTACTAAAGAGCTTTCAAGAGCTGAATTAAAAATTGCTCATAAAAGGAATGATTGGGAACAACCTATGGTTGATAAGTCCTACACTTCTTTTGCACCGGGTGTTTTTGATCATACCGGTAACCCACTCAATATGGCTATTGATGGTGACGGATTTTTCCAGATAGAGCTTCCCGATGGAACCAAAGCTTTAACTCGAAATGGTGCTTTTAGTGTGAGTCCACAAGGATTTTTAGAAATTCCCGGGGGTGCTTTGGTGATGGGTGAGGGCGGAGCTATTACTGTTGGGTCGGGTGATGTTGAAGTTTCTGCAACAGGAATTGTTTCTTCTGATGGTCTTACTGTTGGTCAAATCACACCTGTTACGGTTAATGATTTACAATCACTCGAAAAAATAGGAAGTTCGATGTTTGTTGTTCCGGAAGGAGAAGAACTTATTCCGGAAACAAAATCAACTATACAGCAAGGATATCTTGAAGCGTCAAATGTAGATATTGTACGTGAAATGATTGAGATGATAATCTCATTTAGAAATTTTGAAGCTGACTCAAAATCAATTTCGGTTCAAGACCAATCTCTTGAACATCTGTTCCAAAGAGTCGGAAGTAGATAAGAAATAAATCAAATAATACTATAGGAAGTAGAAAAATGATTAAAGCAATGAGAACAGCGGCAACCGGAATGGTAGCCCAACAAATGAATGTTGATAATATTGCGAACAACTTAGCAAACGTAAATACTACCGGATTCAAAAAAAGTAAAATTGAATTTCAAGATATACTTTATCAAAAATATAGAAAAGCAGGTACAGCAACTGCAGTCGGTTCGATAGTTCCAAATGAATTATCTATCGGGTATGGTACCAGAGCTGTTGCAACCAATAGAATGTTTACAATCGGAAACCTTCAGCTTACCGGAAACCCATTAGATATTGCTATTGCCGGTGACGGATTTTTACAAATTCAGCATCCAGACGGTTCGACGGTGTATTCTCGCGATGGTGCTTTAAAGATTACAGGTGACGGTTCAGTGGTAACATCAGAAGGATATAAACTTCTTCCTGAAATTACTATTCCCGAAGATGCTACTTCAGTTTCAATAGGTTCTGACGGTGCTGTACAGGTTCTACAATACGGTTCGGATACGCCTACCGATGTAGGGCAAATTGAATTAGCTCGATTTATAAATCCATCAGGTTTAGAAGCGATCGGTCGTAATCTCTTAGTTCAAACCGGTGCATCAGGTGATCCTATCATAGATATACCTTCACAAAGTGGTTTAGGTACTATAGATCAAGGATATTTGGAAATGTCCAATGTCGATGTTGTTGATGAAATGGTTAACATGATTGTAGCTCAGCGTGCCTACGAAATGAATTCCAAAGCTATCACGACTGCCGATGATATGTCGCAAATAGCAAATAACCTTAAGAGATAACAGATGAAAACTTTTTGTACGATTTTACTCATTTCTTTGTTGATTACATGCACTCTCAGTGCTGATACGAGAACTGTCAATGATGCTATTATTGATCAAATGTTTGATGACTTTAATTTAGATACTACAACATATAAAATTGAGGTACTTTCAAATCGTTTGAAAAAGACAGAACTGGAGAATGAAGAAATATCAATCAAACCGTTAACGTTAAAAGACCCACTTGGGCTTTTTACGGTAATAATAACCATCTTTGACGATGGTGGAAAAATTGAATCATCACAAGTGCGGATGCGTATTAGAAAATTCGACTCTGTTCTTGTCGCCACTGATAGATTAAAACGTCATACGCCACTCACAACATCTAACACAACAATTCAAAAGGTTGAAGTAACAAATTTACGCAATAAATCGTACTACTCACTTGCAGAAACAGAAGGGTATAGAATAAAAGGGACTGTACAAAAATCTATCCCCATTACAAGTAAGATGCTTGAGAAAATTCCGGATATTGTTTCAGGTAGAGAAACAACAATTGTCTACTCAGGTTCAGTATTTAAAGTCACTGCCGATGGTGTCGCTTTACAGTCGGGATGTGAAGGTGATTTTATAAAAGTAAAAAATAAAACAAGTAAAAAAATAATAGTAGCTCGCGTCATTGATGCTCATCATGTCGCAGTTGACCCATAGGATAGGGCAAAGGAGTCACGTATGAACTTTAAAAAAATCGGATTAATTTTATTTATACTGCTGCTTTTACCGTTTACGATAAAAGTTTTTGGCAGTAATAACTTTGGACAAACGCAATCTCTTTTTACCGACATCAAAGCAAATCGTGTTGGTGATATTTTGACAGTACTTATATTTGAACAAAGTAGAGCAACACAAAAAGCTGAAGCAAAAACCTCAAAATCTACAAAAGCTTCTATTGAAGGGGGACCGGGTATAGGACCTTTAAGATTTATACCAATCTTTGGTGCCGATGGAAAAAATAGCTCCACATTTGACGGCAAGGGAGAATCTATCCGCAATGGTACTTTTTCTGCTAAAATGTCGGTTACCGTTATTGCTGTCAAAGAAAGTGGTGATTTAATTATTGAAGGCTCCCGCACTATTGGTCTTTCAGGAGATAGAGAAACTATGGGACTGACAGGTGTCGTCAGACAAAAAGATATCAGCCCGAATAATACGATTGATTCATATCTAATTGCTGATGCCGAAATTTCTTATACCGGTAAAGGGAATTCAAATTCCGCTCATAGACCGGGATTCTTTACTCGTTTCTTTAACTGGGTATTTTAGGGGATTGATATGCTGCAAATAATGTATACAAAAATATCACTACCGGTTTGTATCTCTTTAGTTGTTTTGATTATTACAACATTTGTTGTGCCGGCAGATGCCAATAAAGTAAGAATAAAAGATATTTGTCAATTTCAAAATATGGAAGAAACCGACCTTATCGGTTATGGACTTATTATAGGTCTTGATGGTACCGGAGACGGTAAAGGAACTCAGTTTACAATCCAGTCATTAACAAATATGATGGAGCGTATGGGGCTGACTGTTGACACCAAAAAGGTGAAAGTTAAAAATGTCGCCGCTGTTATGGTTACGGCAAAATTAAGCAGTTTTAACCGTAGCGGCTCTTATGTTGATGTGACTGTTTCGTCTGTAGGAGACGCATCTTCTTTGCAAGGTGGAACTCTGCTTATGACTCCGCTTTCCGATGTTTCGGGAGTGGTTCATGCTGTCGCTCAAGGTCCTGTTTCTATTGGCGGTTTTAATGTACAAGTTGATGACGGTAGTAAAATTATAAACAACTATACTTTAGTGGGAAGAGTTCCCAATGGCGGTAAAGTTACAAATGGTCTTGAAGGACCTAAAACCGAGAAAACAGAATTTTTCCTCTCTTTAAGAGATCCTGATTTTACAACTGCCAACAGAATTGCAGAACGTATTAATATAAAATACGGTATGACTGCTTTTGCTCTTGATGGCGGTACTGTACAGGTTATGATTCCCGATTCGCTTTCACATATAATTTACCGTACACGTTTTATCTCAGATATAGGACTGCTTACAGTTGTTCCCGATAATACTGCAAAAGTTGTTATCAATGAAAAAACAGGTACCATTGTTGCCGGCGAACATGTAACCATTGAACCGGTTGCAATTGCCCATGGAACGATTACCGTCAATATTGAATCTTCACCTGTTATTTCTCAACCGGAACCATTTTCAACCGGTGAAACAATCGTGACAACTGATTCAAGAATTACTATAAATCATGAACCGGCACGGGTAGTACATCTCAAGCGGGTTGTCTATCTGTCAGATGTTGCCAAAGCATTAAATAAAATTGGAGCTACCCCAAGAGACATTATTGCAATTTTTCAAGCTCTCAAACAAGCCGGAGCATTACGAGCAGAACTGATCATATTGTAATGGAAATTAGTTCTCTGCAACTTCCTCAAACCGATTATCCAAAAACTGATTTGGAGAGGCTTAAAACAGACTCTCCAAAAGATTTGGAATCAGAAAAAGCAAGGCTCAAAAAAGCGACTAAAGAATTTGAATCGTTTTTTACCAGATCGGAAGAGCACACGTCTGAACTCCAGTCACACTGATATATCTCGTATGCCGTCTTCTGCTTGAAAAAAAAAAAAAGAAAATAACGAAAAAAAAAAAAAAAGAACACTATACAACACCAAAC
>CALCCW010000018.1:0-11529 GCA_937900185.1 uncultured candidate division Zixibacteria bacterium
GAGCGGCAATGATGGGAGTAGTGGTGAGTTGTATTGAGGTGATACCTCAGATGCTATAGCATGATTTTTTTTTTTAATGATACGGCGACCACCGAGATCTACACTCTTTCCCTACACGACGCTCTTCCGATCTGTTGGCGTATCAGGAGCTTGTCCTTGGTGATTTGAACACTGTTGTCAGCTATAAAGATAAAAAGCTTACTATTGATTCGGTGGTTGTCTTCTCCAACCCGGGGATTTATCGTGCTAATGGATATTTATATGTAGATCTTGAGTTTACATCGGGTGATATAAATAGATTTCCAAATTATCCTATGTATATACAATGCAATGCCACAGACAGCCGTTTTGATTTAGTCTCGCATATACTTCCATCTGTTGAAGAAATCAAAGGAGATTTTTTTGCTGACTTTATTCTCTCCGGTACACCTAAAAAACCTCATTTAGAGGGGGATGCATATATAAAGCGTTATTTTAGTGAAAAAGAAAATTCTTTTCAACCCGTACAATTAAAATATTTTGATTTGGAAGCACCACTCTATTCCGATTCTGCAGGTGTGACCATGTTTGATAATAAAATTCAAATTGATACTATCGACATATACGTGTATGAAAACAAAGATCGCAAACAAAAACGGTATGCGTATATTACCGGTGACATAGAGGTTAAAACATTTAATAATTTACTATATAATCTTGAAATAACTATTCCGGAAGCGATGCCTTTTATTTACGAGCTTGATGATATTAGAGGAAAAGCAAAAGGGGTACTGCATGTCAATGGTGAAACACCGCCGCTTGTTACCGGAAATATAGAAATTACAAATATGAAGTATGAAGTTAATTTTGCAGAGGAATATCAAGGTTCTCCAATTATGTTAGCACTAATGGGAGAAAACAGTTGGGATTTAGATCTAAATATTGAAATGCTTGATAACTACTGGATAAAAAATGATGATATAGATGCAGAGTTTGCCGGTGAAATTAAATTAAAAAGAACAAGCGGTGTCTATAAGTTTGCCGGTGAAATGGAAATTTTAAGAGGTGACGGTTATTTGTTTGATAAAACTTTTCGTCTTGATCCGGGTGGGTCAGTTATTTTTCAAGGGGATGACCAATTTAATCCAAATTTAGATCTCACCGGATATACTCGTCTGCCTGCTCCAAAAGATAATATAGAAAGTGATAATACAAATGAGCAGCTTAAATTGGGAATCCATATTACCGGAACGTTAGAAGAACCTTTTATTAATGTAACAGAAGATTCCGACTTTGGGTCAAATGAAAGTATTATACCTCTTATTGTTGCTAATTATAGCGGAAGTGCTACTGAGGTCTCCAGCTCATTTGAGCATAGAATCAATGACCTTATCACGACTCAAGTTTCTCAGATTGGAACAAAGCAACTTGGGGTAGAAACATTTGAGATAAATCCTCATTACTCAGGTGGGACTTATGACCCTCGATTAACTACAGTTACTCTTGGCGGATATGTATTTGGAAGTGATATCTATTTTTCTATCGGTTCTGATTTTTCTTTTAGAAGAAATGAAGTGGGGCTTGAGTACCGTTTATCTAAGAGGTTTCTTTTACAAGGGGGAAAAGATGAGAATGATTTGCAGCACTTGAATATAAAACTTTATTTGGAACGCTGATGAAAAAAATTACACTTTTTATAAGTATACTTGTGCTGCTTCTTTTATCTCAATCGGGTATGGCGGTCAATAAAGCAAAATTACGCTGGTTGAGAGATAAACCACTTATTGATTCAATTGTTATCAGTGGTAATCATTATATTACCAAGTCTGAAATTAAAAATAGAATGTACTCTCGTAAACAAAGTTCTTGGAGAAAATTAAAAAAAGACCGTCGAATAAAAGTACAAAGAGAAACTTTGGGACGGGATACACTTGAAATTAAGTATCTCTATCTTACCAAAGGATTTCTGAATATTAAAGTTAGAGAGACTTTTAGTCAGCTTGATAAATATCAAAAAATAAATAAAGAACGTGACAATGATTCAATTCCGATGGCGATGCTTTGGATTAATATAGATGAGGGTACTCAATATTTATATGGTCGACAAAGTTTACATGGCAATTTTGAAGAAAAATTTAAATGGACTCTGACTAAATTAATGCAAAAACTAAAACCAGGAGAACCTGCTAATCCTATTGAAATTAACAAAGTAACTTTTGATATGAAAACTGAACTTGCTAATCATGGCTATCCTTATTCAACTATTACTTTTACTATTGATACTCTTAAAGAGTTAAATCGAGCTGATGTGTCATTTTATGTTGATTCTGATTCATTAGTATATTTTGGTGATGTCACATTGGAAGGGATTAATCATTTTCCTAAATATGTCGGTTTACGGGAATTAAAAATAAAAAAGGGAGAACTATATAGCCGACAAGCAATTTTAGATTCACAGAGACGATTGTTTGAGTCAGGATATTTTACTTTTTCACAACTTACGCAATCCGATAGTTCGACTAACAGGCTTCAACCTGATTTTACCCTGAAAGTTCGTGAACGAAAATCGGAATTCTTTTCTTTGGCAAGTGGTGTAAGTCAATCAAAAGTAAAAGATTTGCAGTGGGATTTTAACTTAGGTGCCGGTAAACGCGATGTTGATTTTACTCATTTAAAAAATCCATTTAAAGATGGGGGGCATCGATTTTCTGTTTTTGCCGACTATTCATTTTCTATCGGGTCTAACTCTCGATTGATAACTCATCGCTATCGTATGAGGTATACGACACCTTGGACATTTGGTATTAGAATGCCGTTGACGTTAACATTTGAGATTGAGCCGAGAATCAAATCACAAGTCGGAGATTTTAAAATTCAGCAATGGGCATTCTCTGTCAAAACAAGCAAATGGTTCGGAGATGAGATTAGAACAACAGCCGGACTTGAATACAATAATGTACAACTTGATACGAATATTGTTATTCCGCAGGATTTACTAGATATATCTATCCGTCGGAAAATCTTTACTTCGTTCAGGTTAGATAGCCGAGATAATATATTTATTTCAACCAAAGGTCAGCTTTCAGAGCTTTCTGCAGATTACTATGGCGGATTTTTAGGCGGAGATAATAATTTTTATAAATTAGAAGCAGCCTGGTCGACCTACCAAAAAGTATGGCCGGGATGGATATATGCAGTTCGTCTCAAAGGCGGAGTTGCAAAAGAATTTGGAAAATCAAAAGAAGTTCCAATTGATGAGCGGCTCTATTTGGGTGGAGCAAACTCGATTAGAGGGTTTGTAGAGAATTCTTTGGGCCCTGTTCGGGTAGAATTTGATTCCACCGGAATACCGATTGATTCGTCTGCTATTGGAGCAAATTATACTCTTGTGATAAATCATGAATTCCGTTGGAAAACGGTTCAATTTTTCAATGTGCTGCCAATTGTCGGTAATCTTTTTAAGAAATTTCCTCAATGGCAGTCTTTGTTTTTTGATGCCGGAAATGGGTTTGCTGACAGCAGGGAAATTAAGTTCAGTCAATTTGCTTATTCGTATGGTACCGGTTTTCAAATTGTATCACCTGCCGGACCTATTAGAATAGATTATGCTCGCAGGATAAAAACTGATAGGTATGATGTTGATTCTCGTTGGCATTTTACTATATTGTATGCGTTCTAAATTACTCGCAGACGGAGTAGTGTCAAAGAATTGTTTTTATTGAACAAACAGATTCTTCTTTTGTGTAGTATACTGAGTACGTGTTAAAAAATAAGGATTTTTATATGAAACCAATATATCTTGACCATAATGCAACAACGCCCGTAGATTCCGAAGTTGTCGATGCGATGCTTCCGTATTTGACTCAGTATTTCGGAAATGCATCATCTGCTCATAATTTTGGGCGAGATGCAAAAGTTGCTTTAGAAAATGCAAGAGAATCAGTTGCTTCCCATATCAACTGTCAGCCGTCAGAACTTTACTTTACCTCGGGTGGAACCGAGTCTGATAATATTGCAATTTTAGGGACTGCACAAAAATACAAGAACAAAAAAAATCATCTGTTAGTGGGAGCAACTGAACATCCTGCTATTTTAGAACCTGCCGAATATTTACATAATAAACATGATTTTAAAGTAGGTATTATCCCTGTTGATAAAGATGGTTTTATCTCTGCTGACACTCTTAATGAGTTACTTACAGATAAGACTTTTTTAACATCTATTATGCTTGCTAATAATGAAACCGGAACGATTCAAAACCTTGTCCCGCTCATAAAAGCAGCCCATGCAAAAGATGCTCTGTTTCATACCGATGCGGTACAGGCTATTGGGAAAATTAAAGTTGATGTGAAAGCTCTTGATGTTGATTTACTTTCTTTGACGGCACACAAGATCTATGGACCCAAAGGAATAGGTGCATTATTTATTAAAGAAGGCGTTCGATTAGAACCTCTTTTTTATGGTGGCTCGCATGAGAAAAAAAGAAGACCGGGAACTGAAAATGTTGCCGGTGCGGTTGGACTTGCTAAAACACTTGAAATTGCTCAAGCTGCAATGGATGACGATTTCAAAAAACTTACAGAACTCTCTGACTATTTTATCTTAAAAGTTCAGGCTTTGCTTCCTGATGTGTATTTGAATGGACCTAAAAGAAATAGAGTACCGCAGACTGTGAATTTATCGTTTCAGGGTGTAGAGGGTGAGTCTCTGCTTTTAGGGCTTGATTTAAAAGGTGTTGCCGTTTCATCCGGTTCCGCCTGTACATCGGGTGCGACAGAACCGTCGCATGTTTTACAGGCTATGGGAATAGATAAAGTTATTTCGCAAGGAGCAATTCGTTTTTCTATGGGAAGATCAACGACAAAAGAGCAGTTAGATTATCTGATTTCGGTTTTACCTGAAGTTGTCAACCGATTAAGAGAACTGTCACCGATTTATAATAAATAGAGTTTGTAGGTCTGAACTGATGTGGTTCTAATAAAATTATGACAAAAAAAGTATTAGTCGCAATGTCAGGTGGGGTTGATTCTTCAGTTGCTGCTTATCTCTTAAAAGAGCAGGGCTATGAAGTTGTCGGGGCTCATATGAAACTATGGGACTATGTCGAAGTTGGCGGTGATATATACAAAGACGGTCGATGTTGTACTATTGATTCAATTACCGATTGTCGTGTCGTTTGCGATGCTATTGATGCCCCATTTTATGTTCTTAATATGTCTCGGCATTTTAGAGATACGGTTATTGAAGATTTTATTTCTGAATACGACAAAGGACGCACCCCGAACCCGTGTATTCAATGTAATTCAAATGTGAAATGGACTGAATTTCTGCGTAAAGCAGAAGAGCTTGGGTGCGATTATATAGCTACCGGTCATTATTCTTTTGTTGAGAAAAATGAGAACGGTCGGTGTTGTATCCGCAAAGGTGTTGATGTTACCCGTGACCAGTCTTATGTTCTTTGGGGCGTTTCACAGGATGCACTTTCAAAAACTCTTATGCCATTAGGTGGGTTACTTAAAAAAGAAGTAAGAGAGATCGCTCATAAATACAATTTACGAACAGCCGATAAAGCGGAGTCTCGTGAAATATGTTTTGTTTTAGATGATGACTATCATAGGTTTTTAATTGAGATGGCTGAGAAAAATGGAAAGTCTTATGAGCCGGGGGAGATTGTGCATACAGACGGTCGAGTATTAGGACAGCATAAAGGAACGGCATTTTATACTATAGGACAGCGTAAGGGGATGGGGATTTCATACCCGACTCCTCTCTATGTGCAGGTGATTGATATTGAAAAGAACCAAGTTATTGTAGGTGATAATGATACGCTTTTTAAATCTGAACTGATTGCTGATTCACTTAATTGGATTGCTGTTGAACCTCAAGCGAGACCGTTTGGCGCTCTGGTGAAAATACGGTATCTGCATGAACCGTCGGAAGCAACAGTGATTCCTCAAGTGGATGGTTCGGTTCGTATTGTATTCAAAGATTCTCAACGAGCAATAACTCCGGGGCAGTCAGTTGTATTTTATGATGGAGATATTCTGCTCGGCGGCGGGTTGATAGTTCGGTAGAAATATTCTATAGCAAAAGTAGGGCAGCATCCCTGTGATGCTGCCAATGAAGTCTAAATAGTAAAAACTCATCTGCTTACAAAGATGAAACGTTTGATGATTTTTTATTTAGATAAATAAGATATAAATATAAGGAATGTCCGCTTTTTAATATTATGAGTCGAAATAAAATAATTTCAATAATACCTTTTCTATCAGGTCTATTAATGTGGGTATTGATTGAGTTTACGTTGCTCACAGAAGTCGTTCTTTGGACTGCACAACTCTTTCTTTTTTTTTCGATTATTCTTGTAATATGGCAAGGTTCTAATTTGCTTGTAGAATCATCTCAGGATATTGCCAATCATTTTCATGTATCACCTTTTTTAATTGGACTCACAATAGTTGCATTTGGCACGAGTATACCTGAGTTGGTTACATCTTTAGTCGCGGGTTTCGGTGGAAAAGGAGATATTGCGGTAGCAAATGTTGTCGGGTCAAATATTTTGAATATTTCTGTTATTTTAGGAGGATTAGCTCTTCTTACTAAAGGAGGGCTTGTCATTAACAGACAAACAATTAGACTTGATGCTCCTGTTTTGGTTTTTGGAGTATTGCTCATTTTGCTGTTTGTTGGTCAATCTCCGGTTGATACATCTTTTACTAATGAACTAAAGCAGTTTGGTATTCTGAATTTAAAATTAGATTATATTGACTCTATAGTTTTACTGTCTGTTTTTAGTTCTTATCTGTATGTAATAATCTCCATGAGAAAAAAAACAAATGAGCCTATGCTTCAATCAACAACCGACGTTGTTCTTTTGAATCAACAATTACCAAAAGTTGGTATTGATAATAATATAAATAAAAAAACTCTCGCACCCAAAGTTATTAGAATCTTGGCAGGATTAACATTAGTCATGCTTGGCTGCCATGTTTTAGTAGGTGAAGTGAAGTTGGTTGATGGGGTGATTACTGGGTATGGTGCCGTATGGTTTGCCTCTGTTTTGGGGGTTCCTGATTTTTTGATAGGGTTATCAATAGTAGCTCTTGGAACGTCTGTTCCTGAAATTGTCGTTTCACTTTCAGCTATTAGAGCTAAAGCTATTGATGTTGGAGTTGGAAATCTTTTAGGGAGTGCGATTTTTAACGTGTTTGTAGTCTTAGGAATAACCGGATTATTCGTGCAGCCACCTTTGGCAGATTCTATAACTATTAGCATCAGTGTTTTACATAGCCTTATTATCATGGGGTTGTTATTTTTAATACTTTTTGTATTTCTTACAACGAATCAAAGGTTGTCTCGAAAAGAAGGTTTTGTTTTATTATGCATAGGTTTAACATATATGATTTATGAAATTATTGTTAATTTTTCTTGAAACAATATTAGGAAATATAAGATGAATATGAATTCAGATCTCAAATTACGTCCTGTTCAAAGACTTTCAAAATCTTTTCAACGTTTCTTTCATTTGGAAGCATCCGGAGGGATAGTGCTTCTTGGTTGCACTATTGCTGCGTTATTAATTGCCAATTCTCCTTTTGCAGCATCATATCATGCTTTTTGGAATCAGTTACTGAGTTTTACAATTGGTGAATCAGGGATATCATATCCGTTATGGTATTGGGTGAATGATGGTCTTATGGTGATTTTTTTCTTCGTTATTGGTCTGGAGTTGAAGCGGGAACTTACAACCGGAGAGCTAAGTGAAAAACGCAAAATTATATTACCGGCTGCCGCAGCAATAGGTGGAGCCGTCACACCGGCAATTATTTTCCTGATATTTCAACATGGCGAACCATCACAGGTTGGTTGGGCAATACCGATGGCAACAGATATTGCTTTTGTTGTTGGTGCTTTAAGTATTTTAGGTAAACGAGTGCCACATAGTCTTAAAATTTTCCTTTTATCAGTTGCTATCGTCGATGATCTGTTAGCGGTTTCAGTTATTGCTATATTTTTTACTGAAACTATTCATTTTATTTGGCTTGCCATGTCAGTAGGTGGGTTCGGAGTGATTGTATTGATGAAACAATTGAGAGTACGAAATATCGCAATTTATGTATTGGCAGGATGTGCTATTTGGCTATTTACACTTAAATCAGGAGTACATCCGACAATAGCAGGTGTGGTGCTTGGCTTGATGACGCCTTCTATTAGTTTGATGAATCGAAAAACTGCGAAAAATGCTTTGGAATTGCTCGGCTCAGTTTTTTCAAAGAGTGACCGGTCGAGTATTGAGAAGGCGGAATTTGCATTATCTAATAAGGTGCAATTCACATTGAGGGAATCAATTTCTCCGCTTGAACGTCTTGAATCTGCTTTACATCCATGGGTTGCTTTTGTCATTATGCCTCTTTTTGCTCTTGCCAATGCTGCTGTTTACCTTGATATATCAAGTTTAAAAGAGTCGTTATCGGTCGCTATTATTCTTGGATTAGTGCTTGGGAAACCTTTAGGAATTCTTATTGCTTCATTTGCCGTTGTCGGAATCGGCTGGGCAAAGTTGCCGTCGAATGTAAATTGGCTAACTATGATTGGAGCCGGACTTTTAGCGGGAATTGGTTTTACTATGTCATTGTTTATCGCATCCCTTGCTCTTAAAGGCAGTTTACTGGAAATATCAAAGGGAGCAATTCTTGTTGGTTCCGGTATTAGTATGTTGTTAGGTTTTGGACTTTTATTTGTTTCGCTACGGAAAAGAGAGTCATAACCATTGAAAATATAAATTATTGAATTGCAGAGCTGCACTCTTTCTTTTTAAATTCCACTAAATCTAATTCCGATATTAGTAAATTCAGCAATATTTTTATTTTGAATCCGTAAGGATATGGATAATATTATATTTAGTCTCTAATTTATGATTTTGTCGGATTCTATATCCACCTATCGGTGGTTGCATGAACTCGACCTTGTATATTGCTCTTTCATATATCAAGTTTTCAGAAACTCTTTTCCGTCGAAGACGGAAACCAGAACAGTAACGTTATAACAATACCTATATAGAGTTATTTATATTCATGGAAACAACTTTTTTGCTGTACTCTTATAGATGAATATGGGGTACAGCAAAATGGGTTCGTTTCGGTCATTTTTTGCTTTTTCTGACTTACCTGTTTCTTTACGTAAAAGTTAAAACCGTGGGTTTACAATGTTATTGTAAATTGAACCGAATGAATAACTCATGCCGAACGAAAACCAGTAATTGTAACCGGATGCCAGCTCTCTTTGCCTGAGCAATCTGTCTGCTTCTGATTCACCTACTCCGCTAAGTGCAATCTGATCTCTCACACGTGAATAGTTTCCATTGAAATTCACAGAAAATCCTTCAAAGAGATTAACAGACGTACCTGCTGAAAAAGTCAAACGGTTCCTGTCAAAATCATGTAGATAAACAATCCCATTTAGTGAACTGTATACTGATCCCCAGGGTTGAGTTAGTTCAATTTTGCTTTTCAACCTTGAGAATGTCAGCCATTCATGAGTTTTATTGTAAACGGTTCTTTCGATATAATCCATAGCTGAAAGTCCAGGAACGTCGACTTGATTCTTTGTACGGGAAAATGTTATATTCAAGACCGGCTTCGTTAGAGAAATCAAAATCTTTATTTCCATAAGTGGAAGCAAAGAAATTATAAGCATAGGCAGTAGACCATTTATCATTTAAACTAAAAACAAGTTCACCATTGGTACCTTTTCTTCGGTTTATATATAAATCATACCCGGTATCATCTGAAAATTTTTGGTCGCGATAGTTCCAATATAAGCCGAATTCAATTTTGAAATCTTCTGTTACTCGTCTGGCTTCATAATTGTTCCATAGGTTAATTGAACGGTAGTTTTCGTCACCCTGCATCCAGAAATCGCCTTTTAATTCAAAAACCCAGTTGTTCCATTTATCTTTAACATCTGCTTGCTTCGTAGGTTTTGTAAACGAAACCGATATATGTTCTGAAAGAGGTGTTTTGGCAACAAATCTTGTCAGCCCCAGTTTAAAATATTTTACTGTTTTTTTTCTAATAGCATCATCGGTATCAGCTTCTTTTGTGTTAAAAATCAATGTGTCGGTCATGTTGTCATAGTCATGCTGTCCGATAAATTCAACCATATATTCACGTCCACCGCTTCCGGTGCGTTGTCTAGAGACAAGAATATGAACATCAGCCTGATTACGATCACGAACGAAATTTACAAATGTAATTTCACGCCGTATGTAGTCATTGTCACAACTTGAACAATCTATATATATTTTTGGGGCTCCTTCTATGAGTGTGTCTGTAGCGGGTGTTTCTGTTACTGCCATAGTTAGTTGAAAAAAGAATAGATGTATACCAACAAATCCAATTAGTTTTGCGTACCTCACACACTACCTCCTATGTAGCATATATTTATAACTATATTTATTTGTCTATTTTACGAGGATATTTTGAATTAGTTGCGTTTTATACATTATTTGAATTTGTTGTAGTGAAACAGTATTAGTTATTGGGTGGAAAGTAGTATGAAATTAAAAAGAGCAATGTTACAGGTTGAGTCTGTTCCTGATTCACAGAAAGTAGATTGTCGTTCCATTGGTTTGGAATCGGAAACTGCGATCTGCTTCTGATACCCTACAATAAGAGAGCAATGCCCTGTCGGTACAAATAGAATCGACTAACATTTAAGAGATTCACCATCCTACAAGGGCTAGTTGGTAAAGTCCAAAATGTCACAACCTGAGCAGTCAGGACCCCCTTCCTGACTGTTTAATCGTCGGGAAAAGGTTCCTCCCGACGACGCATTGTGGAGGTTTATCAACAAGTCTACAAGCTCAGGGTGACCGATTTCACTCAAAATAATCTCTAAAAAAATGTCTCTCTCTATTGTCAATTTTCTACTCTCATGTTATATATAAGGCTGTTGAAATTTGAATTGATAATAGAAAGCAGATACATGTCTGAATTTAAAATAATGTTTGTAGCCGATTTATGCGGAAAATCAGGTCGTCAGGCTGCCGCTCATATGATAAAGCCTCTTCGTGAAAAGCATAATATCGACTATGTGATATGCAATGTTGAAAATGCTGCCGGAGGGTTTGGGGTGACTCCCGAAATGTCAAAAAAAATATTTTCCTACGGTGTAGATATTCAAACATCAGGGAATCATATTTGGGACAGGCAGGAAATTATAAAGTATTTTTATACTAAACCTAAGCTCTTAAGACCGGGGAATTATCCAAAAGGAGCTCCCGGTGTTGGTGCAATAATAGATGAAGTAAACGGCGTAAGGATTGGTGTAATTAACCTTATGGGAAGAACTTACATGCGAGACTTAGACTGTCCCTTTAAGGCTGCCGAGGAAGAAGTTGCTCGGTTAAGAGAAGAAACCAATTTGATATTTTTAGATCGGAAGAGCGTCGTGTAGGGAAAGAGTGTAGATCTCGGTGGTCGCCGTATCATGAAAAAAAAAAAAAGAGAAACAGAAGAAGAAGAAAAAAAGAAAAGGAATACAGCACGA
>CALCCW010000019.1:0-11548 GCA_937900185.1 uncultured candidate division Zixibacteria bacterium
TTTTTTGTTTCCATTTTTTATCTTTTTTTTTGTTTTTTTTTTCAAGCAGAAGACGGCATACGAGATATATCAGTGTGACTGGAGTTCAGACGTGTGCTCTTCCGATCTCTCTTTCAAACCCTGAACGATATGCACAGTTTGTTGCCAGACCGATTACGCTTTTTATAAAACTTACTTCTTTTTTCTCAACAGTATTAAGCAAATCCGCATCGCTGATTTTAAAAATGTTCGGCATCTCAACATCAATTGAACATACTGTTATTTCAGAAGATGAAATCAATCAGATGATTTTTGAAGGAAAACAAAAAGGTGTTTTCGACGAGACCGAAGAAAAACTTATAAAATCTGTTTTTGACTTTGCTGATTCAACAGTAAGAAGAGCAATGACTCCTCGTATTGATGTTGAGGCTCTTAGCATACATACAGATAAAAAATTTATTTTTGAAACTATCATTAAAAATGGATACAGCCGTTACCCTATTTATGAAAAAAATATTGATAAAATAGTCGGCATCTTGTATACCAAAGATATTATCATTCACAAAATAGACCCGAAACTTATTGTTCTCTCTGATTTACTCAGAGAACCTTTGTTTGTGCCGGATTCTATGCCGCTTTCGAAATTACTGACTATTTTTCAAAGGAAAAAACAGCATATCGCAATTGTCTTAGATGAATTCGGAGGTACTGCCGGAATTATTACCTTAGAAGATCTCTTAGAAGAGTTAGTCGGTGAAATTCAGGATGAATATGATGTTGAGCGGGAACCGCTTGTCAAACATTCTGACAATATTGTTTTTGCAGAAGGTTCTGTTTGGGTTGGAGCAATCAATGAGCTTTTACATTCCAAACTCCCCGAAGATAAAGCAGAAACAATTGCCGGTTTGGTAATAGATTATGTCGGAGCAATTCCAAAAAAAGATTATGAACTCATAATTGATGATATTAAAATTGTTGTTCTTGAAGAAGAGGATAACAGACTCACACGACTTAAAATTGAGCTTTTGAAAACTAACAGCAACAAAGAAGAAGATAAGGAATAATAAGTGCTGTATATTTTACAAGCACCGCTTCGCTGGATGCGGTCACTTTATGACTGGGTATTACAATGGAGTCATTCAAAAAACTCCCAAACAGCACTTTTTCTACTCGCAGTTGCAGAAGCATCTTTTTTTCCAGTCCCTCCCGATACGCTCCTTATTGCCTTGTGTATGGGCGACCATAAAAAGTGGTTCCGTTTTGCTCTTATCTGCTCAATCGGATCTACCCTTGGCGGTATAATCGGATACTTAATCAGTCACTATGCCTTTGCTCTTATTGGGGAGACAATACTTTCTGTAACAGCATCTTTGTCGGGGACAAACCCCGATGAATTACTCAAAATTGCCGAATATTGGTTTAATAAAAAAGAAATATGGGGTATATTAGTAGGTCCTTGGGCTGTTGGAGTGGCAGGGTTTACTCCAATTCCGTACAAGGTGTTTACAATCGCAGCAGGTTTTTTCAAAATGAGTTTCATTCCGTTTGTTATCGCATCAGTCATCAGCCGTTCACTACGTTTTTTTGTTGTCTCGGGTACTATCGGCTTGATGTACAAAAAGTATGGAAATAAAATTCAGGAATTTATCGACAAATATTTTAATCTTTTAGCTGCTGCATTTGTACTTCTTTTATTCCTTGGCTTTTTTGCTCTGAAACTTATCAAAGGATAACCGTGGAAGAAGAACTTCGAAACCAAGCATTCGCCCATCTTTCAATATTACGAAATAAAAATATTTCTCTTTTGGAAAATATCACAGAGAAACAAGCTCTTATAATTCCTGAAAAATTCTCTAATAATCTTTATTGGCAGGCAGGACATATTTTGACAACACAAATGTCACTTTTGTACCGACGCTCAAATCTTGAAATGCCTCTGATAAACAAAAAGTATATCAGCTTTTTTGCCAAAGGTACTTCCCCATCTGATTTTGATTCAGAAATTCCGACATTTAAAAATGTACTACATGAACTCAAAGAATCATTATCAGCATTGCAAAACGATTTACACAATTACTCTAAAGCAAAGTATGATGTCCCTGTTCTAGTATCATTTGGAATGACCTTACATTCATTTCATGATGCCGTGCTGGCTATACCATATCATGAAGCGTATCATCTTAATGCGATAAATCTCATTTTAAAGCAAATAAAATAGTAGTTACTTTTATCGAATATATTTCGTATAATATTAATTATGGCACATTCACACGATCACAACCATGTTTCCGGTAAAAAGCTTTTTTGGACAATTATATTCAATTTGATAATCACTATCGCCGAATTTATTGGTGGTATTCTTTCGGGGTATTTGGCTCTAATTGCCGATGCGGTTCATAATCTTTCCGATGTTGCCGCCCTTATTTTAGCATGGCTTGGTGCCAAAGGCTCAGAACTCCCGGCAACTAAAAAATCAACTTACGGATTTCTGCGTATTGAAGTAATGACTGCCTTTATCTCTGCTGTTTCTTTAGTTGTTATCTCGATTTTTATAATGTCTGAAGCATACGACCGTTTCTTTAATCCTCAAGAGTTGAAATATCCCATCATGTTTATATCTGTTTCCGTTATTGGCTTAATTGGAAATATTGTTTCAATTTTGCTGCTGCTTTCGGAAAAAGGAAAATCACTAAATATGAAAACCGCATTTTTACACATGACTTATGATGCTCTCTCATCTGTAGCGGTTATTATTGGTGGAATAGTCATTATTATGACAGACATATATATTATAGATGTCTTTTTATCGTTTGTAATCGCTCTCATGATTCTTTGGTCATCATATTCAGTGTTAAAAGAGGCTGTGCTGATATTTTTAGAAGCGGTTCCCCCCGAAATCGATTTTGATAAAGTACACAATGAAATGATGTCAATTGAAAAGATTAAAGATGTTCACGATTTACATATTTGGTCTCTCTCCTCAAAAGAGATTGCTCTTTCATGTCATATTTGTGTAGATGACTCTGATTTATCTGACGGTCCAACTCTTACAAGAAAAATAAATTCAATGCTGAAAGAAAAATTTAAGATAGGACACGGCACAATTCAGGTTGAAACTCATGAATGTGACAACTCGGAATTACTCTGTAACCATACCCACAATGGAAAACATCACTCACACTAATTTAATAGAAGTAGAAATAACCGATTTAGCTTTCGACGGTAAAGCTGTCGGGCATATCGACGGCAAAGTAATATTTCTCAAAGGCGGTCTCCCGGGAGAAACAGTACTTGCTGAAATTACAAAAACTAAGGCAAGATATTACAACGGTATTACCCGTGAAATCATAAAAAAATCTGACAAACGTATTGATGCCGTCTGTTCACACTTCCATGAATGCGGCGGATGCACTTGGCTTGACCTACAGTACCAAGACCAACTTGCCTACAAACAAAAACAAGTAAATGATTGTATTGAACGAATTGGGGCATTACAAAATGTCAAAATTCTCGACATCATCGGTGCTGAAGAAATTTATAATTACCGCAACAAAATGGAATATTCATTTAATGTCACCGATGACAGCTTTACCCTTGGATTACACAGCCGTGGTTCTTTTCAAGATATTTTTAACTTAAACGAATGTCATATTTCGCAAAAAACTGATGGTGAACTTGTTACATGGATGCGAGCATATATAGAAAAAAATAATATCACTGTCTATGATGTAAAAAACCATGGCGGCTTTATGCGGTTTTTCATGCTCCGCCAAACAAAACAAACCAATCAACTTATGGTTAATGTTGTCACAAACTATGGCGATTTCCCTAATGCCGAACAATTTGTCACAGAAATAACAAATACCTTCCCTTTTATAACAACAATCATCCATTCTCAAAATGGTCAAAAATCAAACATCGCAATCGGCGAGATAGAAACTGTCTTATACGGTCCCGGATATATAGAGGAAAAACTCTCCGGCAAACTTTTTAAAATATCTGCCAATTCATTTTTTCAAACCAATTCACTCCAAGCAGAAGTTCTCTATCAAACCGGCTTTGATATGCTGAAGCCAAAAACAGATGACAAAGTTCTCGACCTGTATTGCGGTACCGGTACTATCGGTATTTTACTCTCAGACAAAGTGTCTGAAGTTGTCGGTGTCGAATTAGTACCCGATGCCGTCAAAGCAGCCAAAATAAATGCCGAGAAAAATCAAGTTGGAAATATCCAATTTTTTGAAGGCTTCGTAAAAGAATTTCTCAAATCTGATTTTATGAAAGAAAACAGATATAACATAGCAATAATCGACCCTCCGCGTGCCGGTCTTAATCCAAAAGCATTAAAACAACTTATTCTCTTGCTGCCTGAAAAGATTCTCTATATTTCCTGCAATCCGGCTACTTTTTCTCGTGATGCTCAAAAATTAGTCGATGCAGGCTATGAACTTCCTGAAATTCAACCGGTCGATATGTTCCCGCATACCATGCATATAGAATTAACATCTATGTTTTATAAAAAAGAGATACTTGCTTAAAAATTTTAATTGTGTTACATTTTTGCCTTGAAAATAAACAGGAGATACAATGCATAGACTTAGACATATTGTTTTATTAGGAATAACAGCAATACTTTTTATTGCCTCAACAGCAAATGCTCAAGCAAACTCTAAATTTGTCAAATTAAGTAACCAAATCTTAGAATCATTGCAGTCTTTTTATCCGGTTCATTCAACAGAAATGGGCATTCACGCTTACGATCACCGTTTCACTGACTATTCTTCCAAGTCTGTAAAAACAATGATAAAATCGTTAACTAATTTTGAAAAAAAACTTTACAAATACAAAGGTGCCAAACTTTCTAAAGATGAGAAAATAAACTACCGGCTTTTAAAATCAAATCTTGATATAGCTCTGCTTGATTTAAAACAGATTGCGTGGCATAAAAAATCTCCGCAATTGTATGTCGATGAAGCTGTCAATGGTATTTATTTTCTTATTCTGTCAAACCATGCTCCTCTTTCAGAAAAAGTGGTTCCGCTTATTGCCCGAATGAAATCTGTACCCGCTCTTTTTGCGACAGCTCGCAAGAACATTAAAAAACCTCCACAAATTTATGTTGATGCTGCTTTAGAATCTTTAGAAACAGCAATGGATTTTTATAAAGAAGCTGCTGCCGAACTGATGAATAAATTCCCCGAACGAGCCGACAATATTTTGAAAACATCTACTGCTGCCCGTGATGCGATGAATGATTTTGTAATATTTTTATCAGATATCAAAGTAGGCGATGAATCTTCATTTGCTATCGGCACCAAAAAACTTGACTACAAATTAGAGCATGAATATTTTTTAGATTATAATTCTGATTCTCTTCTAAAAATTGGTGAAGCTCTTTATGATGAAGCAAATAAAGCATACAATGAATATAAAGCAGTAGTTGAGTCACAACACCAAAATGGTTCCGACTCTGTATTTGTCCCTGCAAATTTCACTAAACAAGATATTTTAGATTATTACAACTGGGAAACCGAACAGGAAAAAATATTTGTACAAAAAAATAACATTGTCACTGTTCCAATAGATATTGCTCCTCTTTCAGTAATTGAAACCCCTACTTTCTTACGCTCAATGATAGCCGGTATTGCATACCAACCTGCCGGACCTTTTGATAAAAATCAACATGGTTATTTTTATGTTCGTCCGATTCCTGATGACCTTTCTCGTGAAGCTCTTGAAAGCCGTTACCGTTATGTGCATCGTCGCGGGTTTAAGGGTTCTGTTGTACACGAGGCTTTCCCCGGGCATCATTTACAAATGCAAATTGCCGGCATGAATCCTGACCCTGTTAGAAAATGGCAAATGAATCTAATGCTAATTGAAGGCTGGGCTTTGTACTCTGAACAGATGATGTATGAACAGGGACTCTTTGGCAAAGAAGACTATAACCAATGGCTGGGAATTTTAGGCGGTATTCGGTTCCGTGCCGCTCGAATAATTGCCGATATGAAACTGCATACCGGACAATTCACTTATGACGAATGTGTCGCATGGATGATTGATGCTTTGGATGTAGAATCTGAATCAGGGAAAACATATATTAAAAAACAGGTTCGCAAGTATACTATGGCACCAACAATGCCGATGTCGTATCTTACCGGTAAAACTGAAATTTTAAAACTTCTTGAAGCATACAAAAATAAAATGGGTGATAATTTTTCACTCTTAAAATTCCATGACGAGTTGTTATCACACGGCTCAGTCCCGCCTGCTCTGTTGTGGGACTTGATGGATTTAAAATAAGGAACTAACAAAACGGGAATACGGCTTTATTGATAATGGCTTTTCAAGCGGCATTGTTAAATTTTTAATCATAGACGGCTTATACACTTTGTTGTATCTTTTATAATTCTTTCGATTTATTGTTGGCATATTAAATGCATAATTTAGTCCATAGCTATCATCATCGGATAAATTGTCATACTGATATTCTAATTCCTGAAGTTCTTTATACAGGGGATGATTTTCCATCCAAAAAGTATATTTTTCATCTTCATCTAAAATCCAAGAAGTATGCCCCTCACGAAGGGCAATAATATAAGCATCAAACTGTGCATTATATCGTACTAATTCAACTTTGTAATACAACTCTAAAGAATAGACACGAAATTTGTAATCGAGCATTGCAAAATCTTTAATCCAGTTATCAAAATTATCCAACAAATCTTGTTTTTGATATTCCACAATTGTTTGCGAAAGTTTTTGGAGTAATTTTTGAAAATGTCTCTCCACCCAGTCTTGATATAAAATTGATTTTTCTGCTAATATATCAGAAGCACGCTTCTTTTTTAGAAGCTTTATTTCCTCAGTATATCTTTTGAGTTCGTTTTTGTATTTTTTGTTGAAAGCATTTTTCAGATTTTTTCTATTATCGAGATAAATAGCGTGATTATCATCATACCATTTTTTTAAATACGACAAACGCTGAAAAAAATTCATGCACATCTCATACACATTAAGGTGAAGATGTCATTCACTGAGGTATAACTTTTAGATAAGTTGTGTGACTACACTCAAGATGTCAAGTTTTTACATTTTCTTGTTTTTTTAGCCTGACCCCTTTGACTCCACTCAGGGTGACACAATAAAAACAAACTTATGTTGTGTCAGTTCCTTAATCACAGAAAGTGAATTGAGAACTGACGAAACGAGAAATCATTTAAGGCTGTCAGAAAAGGTTTCCCGACAATTCAAAGAAATGGGTTAATAAAAGAGAATAAAATAATAATATGGAATAAAATAAGAGACGGAACCATTTAGATAATTCCGCCTTACTATTTTTATTTATAATAACTCTATCGTGTTTGAAGAAGTTCCTCATCGGGAATATCCGATACTTGGATACCTTTCATAGCCTCTCCAAGTCCACGGGATGCATCGGCAACAATTTTGTAGTCTTGCCAATGTGTTGTTGCGGCAACAATTGCTTTTGCTCTTTGAGACGGATTATCAGATTTAAAAATACCAGAACCTACAAAAACAGCTTCGGCACCAAGTTCCATACACAAAGCAGCATCAGCAGGAGTTGCAACTCCGCCGGCTGCAAAGTTTGGTACAGGAAGTTTACCTGTTTTGGCAACAGTACGAACTAAATCAATAGAGACGTGATAATTTTTGGCAATACCAAACAGTTCTTCATCAGTCATAACTGTCAGAGATTTCATTATTGAATTTATTTCTCGCAAATGTTTAACCGCATGAGAAACATCACCGGTACCTGCCTCACCTTTGGTACGAATCATTGCGGCACCTTCTGAAATTCTTCTAAGTGCTTCACCCAAATTACGACACCCACAGACAAACGGCACTTTGTAATTCCATTTATTGATATGATAAACATCATCAGCGGGAGTAAGAACTTCGGACTCATCAATAAAGTCAACTTCTAAGGACTCAAGAATCCGAGCCTCAGAGATATGCCCTATCCGACATTTCGCCATAACCGGAATAGTAACAATCTTTTTAATACCTTCAATCATATCAGGATCAGACATACGAGCCACACCACCTTGGGAACGAATATCAGAAGGCACACGTTCAAGAGCCATCACCGCCGAGGCTCCGGCATCCTCAGCAATTTTAGCCTGCTCAGGGTTAATGACATCCATAATCACACCGCCTCTGAGCATTTCTGCTAACCCGACTTTTACTTTATACGCTTTATTTGTAAAATCAATCACCTTTACTGCTCCTTTGTTCAAAATATACAAAACATGTCTAAACCTACCGATTTAGATAATTAAACTAACCATATGAATATAATAAAAAAAGGGGCTTGAACACAAGCCCCAAAAATATTTGGTTACAGTTTTGGCAGATTTTAACTCTTTACTTTTTTATATTTGCCAAAATGTTCACGCTGCAGAGATTTCTTAAAAGAATTTTCCTGTGCTTGCCAGAAACCTTTCATTTGACAAGTGTCAAGTTTTTCACAACTACAATTAGCTGTCTCTGTACAAAGGTTCAAATGAATAGGACCATCAATAGCTTCGATAACATTTAAAAAGGTTATTTCTTTTGGAAGTTTGGCTAAACGATACCCACCGGTAACTCCCTGAAAAGAAACTAATAAACCACTGCGGGTTAAATCTTTTAGAATTTTAGCCAAAAATTCTCTTGGAATTTCTTCAGCTGCACTAACAGAATTGATAGAACCTAATTTACCTTTAGGTAAAGTTGATAAATGACGAATTGCCCGGAGAGCATAATCAGATTTTCGAGATAGTCTCATGTACTGTATTCCTGTATTTAAACATTATAATTACTTCTACTTTGTCTATGATTATACGAAAAAAGATTGCGTTAGTCCATAAAAAAGTTTACAAATTGTAATTTTTTTTATATTTAGCTTATAAATAGGATAAATATGCTCTAACAGCCCTATAAAGGTCTTTTTTGACAACATATTTGAGAAGACATAATTTTTGGAACTTTTATTCAATGATTCGGTTATTATTATTCGTATTTGATTTTATAATTGAAAATGAAAGGAATAATATAGATGAACAAACTTCAACAAGATAGCAATGACATAATTGTGACAATCACCGACTCGGCAATTGTCGAAATAAAACGGCTTGCAGCACAAGAAAAGGATGAAACACTCTATCTACGACTCGGTGTAGCCGCAGGAGGCTGTTCAGGAATGTCATACAGTATGGGATTTGATACTGAAACAACAGATAATGACCTCAATATAAATATTCAAGATGTTGCTGTTGTAATTGACAACAAAGCTGCCTCCTATTTACAAGGTACTATTTTAGACTACAAAGGCGGAATGCTTGGCGGTGGATTTGTGTTTGAAAATCCAAACGCAAAACGATCTTGCGGTTGCGGAACATCATTTAGCTGTTAAATATGAACTTCACAATTATAGACATAAATGACATGCTTGATAAAGGTATCTTCAAAGAAGATGCATTTATAGCACAGGCTGAACAAATTGATTGGGCTTTGTACAAAGATAAAAAAATATTAATCAGAGGCTGTTTGTCATCAATTATCCCACCCTGGGCGTATATGATTCTTACAGGAAAACTGGCAGCAATTGCTCAATCAATACGTTTTGGAAATGAACATGACCATATCATTATTCTTCGTAAGAAAAATAGTTGAATTTCAACCTGAAAATATCTATAATTACAATGTCAAAAAAATAATGAATAAAAAACTAAAGGATATACTATATGCCAAAAGTAAAATTTTTACCCTCTGAAACAGAAGTCGAGGTTGATGAAGGCTATAACCTTTTAGATGCTGCCTTAGATAATAATGTCCAAATTGACCATAATTGCGGTGGCAATTGTGCTTGTTCTACTTGTCATGTTATCATCGAAAAGGGTATCGAATCATTAGGTGAGAAGTCAGAAGATGAAGAAGATATGCTCGATGAAGCCGAAAATCTGACTGAAAATTCCCGTCTTGCCTGCCAATGTATTGTAACTAAAGATTTAATCGTAAAAATACCTCCAAAAGATTCAGACTGGGAAGATGACACTTTTTAAAAAATAAGCAAAAATATCTTAAAAAACCCGTTCGCCTAGGCGAAGGGGTTTTTTATTGGCTCAAACAGCCTCCTACTCTTATAAAACCTCAATTATTGCCGATATATTAAAGGTATAGATATGAGTAAAATTATGAAAAAATATAAACTACATAATCATAGCGGATATTCTCTTTTTGAATTAGTTGTTGTCATGATTGTTATTTCTATTCTGCTGACTGTCTCAATGAACTATATGGGTAATTCTGTTGATAGCAGTAAAACCGAAGAGACCAAAGAAGAATTAAACCAACTGGCTCAAAGTATTGCCGGAAACGATGCATTAATCTCCGGCAGCCATAGAACAGATTATGGTTATATCGGCGATATCGGAGCCTTGCCGTCAAGTCTAAATGACTTAGTGACAAACCCGGGATTTGCAACTTGGAACGGACCGTATCTGAATGATGATTTTTATGCCTCATCCGGTGCTTTAGAATCTGAATTCAGTATTGACGGATGGGGGAAAGCATATTCTTATTCGGGAAGTGCCGCAACTATCAGCTCTACCGGCGGAACCACTACAATCACAAAAAAAATTGCTAACTCAGTAGATGACCTGCTGTACAATACTGTCTCATTTAATATTATCGATTTAGATCTCTGCCCTCCCGGAACAATTGATAAAGATTCTGTCCAATTTCGGTTCACATATCCAAACGGTTTAGGAATTTATCAAACAGACAGTAAGTTTCCAACCGCCGGAGGTTTTGTCAGCTTTGACTCTATTCCAATCGGACAACAGTCTCTCTCTGTTTTTGAGTTAAAAAATAATGACACTCTCACCAGAAAAATTTATGTGAACCAAAACAGTTCTTTTCATGCAGATATTCAGTTCCCAAAATCTCTCTGGTGTGACACGACTGCTTTAGCGGGTGGTTCCGGTATTGAGACTCTAAGACCAAATGGAACAGGTTCACTTTCTGCTTTAACAACAAACTGTGCCAATAACTGGCAATGTGTTGATGAAGCTGTTTCTGATGATGATGGAACCTATAACAGTGGAAGTAGTAATTTCTGGCAATATGATTTATATGCTGTTGAAAATCATACAACAGGTTCGGGAACAATTGATTCAGTGAAAATCTTTATTAATGCAAAACTAAATTTTAACAATCAACGGATTAGAACTTATATACGTACCAATAGTACAAATTATCAAGGAGCCCAGATAAAACCTTCAACTATTTATACAACTTACTCAACAACTTATATTACTAATCCGCAAACTTCAGTGGCATGGACATGGACAGAGATTGATGCCATAGAAATTGGACCACAAATTAGAAGAGCTGCCAGAGTAACGCAAGTATGGATAGAAATATATTACACAATATAAATTATGAAAAAGTTGACTAAAAACATACGCCGCTTAATGCAGAAAAAAGTTAAGAACATACACGGCTTCGGGCTTATAGAAATAACGATTATCATTATCACAATCAGATCGGAAGAGCGTCGTGT
>CALCCW010000020.1:0-11834 GCA_937900185.1 uncultured candidate division Zixibacteria bacterium
TGATTTCTTTCAGTTTTTGTCTTGTATCATTCATAGTAATATTATCGAAACTAAATAGAATAAGTTTATAGCAGAAGACAAAATTAAGACCTATATGAAAATATTAGGGATGAATCTTTTTTAATGCTTTTTCTCTGATATAGGAATAGTTCCTATTTGAAACAAGATTGGCGTGTGCTGCCTTTGAAAAATATGAATTTGCCCGCTCTGTATCACCAAGATTTTCATACGCTAATGCAATTCGATATATGTTATATGGGTTGTTTTGGTCAGATTTTCTGAGATACTCAATTGCCGTTTCATATTCTTTTTCTGCAAGAGCAATCATACCATATAATTGATAGGCAAGCCTGATAAGGTTTGGATTGTTCTGTTCTGATGCATAAACAAAGAAATTTTCTGCTTTTTTACGTGCGATTTCATATTTTCCTCGTTTAATATCAACAAAAGCAATATCTACTGAAATATTTTGAATGGCATTTATTTTCATCTGTTTTGAAAAACTGCTGTTTTGAACAAGTTGAATAGATCTATCAAAAATATCTTTTGCTTTTGACAATTTACCCATTTCAATGTATAGTATTCCAAGAGGTATATATTCGTTTGCCAAGGTAATAGTATCAGATGTATTTATTGCAAGCTGTCTCATTTCGTTTGTTGTTTTCAGAGCAGCGGCTAAATTTCCTTCATCAATATATGAGATAATTATTCCATTATATGCGATTCTTTTTTGATTATCGTTTTTGGCAGATACTAAAAGTTTTTGCAGCATATTACGTGCTTGTACATGTTCATCTTTGTAGTTTAAATTAGATGCTATTCCTAAGTATGAAAAAGTAAAATAAGGGTTCACACTCAATGCTTTTTTATAATTTGCGATTGATTTATCAAATTCCCCCATTTCCATAAGAAGCTCACCATAAGAATCATACGGATTGGGGTCATTAGGAATTAACTCAATATATTTTTGAAACATTTTTTCTGCTTCATTAAAGTTTTTCAAAAATCTATATGCGTATCCAAGCTGGTTATATACAGGGGAGTAGTCTGGGTTGATTTTGAGAGCTTCCAAATAATACGTTATAGATTCCTTATATTCTTGTGTTGCAAAATATGCTGTTCCCATAAAATTATATGCCCTCTCATCATCAGGATATAAATCAATCAATTCTTTTAAAATTGAACGAAGTTCATTGGTTTGATTGTTTACCTGAGCATCAACAGCTTCAATCCAAAGTCTTTCACCATCAGAGACCTTATCTTTTAAAGACATTGCTTTTTGTATGTTTGCAAAAAAATGATTTGGGTTAGCATCTGCAAATGCAAGCCCTATATATGCCATAGCAAAATTAGAATCCAAAGCAATTGCATCGTCAAAATATTTTACAGCTTCTTGTCCCCGTAATCTATCGCTCAAAGAAAGCCCCTTGACATAAAGTTCTTTTGCTTTTTCTGAGTTTGTTGTAATTGGTATTTTAATACTTTCTTTAGTACATGAAGATAATAATAGAATATATATGCTTAATAACGTGAAAAAGAGAATCGTACTTATATTTTTTCTAAACATGAATACCTCAGGTCTTTTATTAAATCAAGTCCAATACGACTCCACTCAAAGTGATTTGAAAATATATGATATGCCACTGGTCAATCTAAGTAGAGTCAAAATAAAACATTACATATATCCTTGATAAAATATATTTGTCTGACAAGAAAACAAATATAAAAGTTATTACATTATACAAATATAATAATAGAGAGTTTCAGTTGGCAGTATTTTGCTTTTGCGGTAGTGGGATTCCTGATATTATAAGAGCTGCAAAAATTAAACATCCGCCGACAGCTCTATGGGTAATGATAGTTTCTCCGCCTAAAGTCCATGCAAATAATGCCGCAAAAACAGGCTCCAAAGCAAAGATAAGGGAAACACGAAGAGGAGAGCGGATTTTTTGTGCAAACATTTGAATCAAAAAAGCAGAAAGAGTAGGAAACAGAGCTAAAAAAATTGTAGCTTTCCAAGCATACGATGTTGTGATATGCATTGGCAAATTAAAAAACAGAGCATACAACAAACTTAATATCCCGACAAGGAGAAACTGCTGACAGCTAATTATTACCGGGTCTAATCCTTCTTTCATAAATTTATCAGAGTACAGCACATGAAGTGCATAGGTAACAGCTGCTAAAAGAGTCAGCGAATCACCGAAATTTATATCTTTCATCCCTCCTGTTAAAATCCAAAGCCCTAAAAGTGATATTATTGATGCTGTTATTTCCATTTTATTTGGTTTAACTTTGAAGATAGTTCGTAGGAAAATTGGAATAAACGCAACAAACAGACCGGTAATAAAACCGGAATTTGATGCTGTCGTATATTTTAATCCGACTGTTTGCGGGATATATAAAAGACAAAGTAGAACAGACAGAAAAAAAGCGGTTTTCAGGTGAGCAAAAACATTTTTCTTTTTATAAATCAAATAAACAAGCAGTATAATGCCGGCAAGTAAAAACCTAAATGCTACCATGACAACAGGGTCTATACCCTCAAGAGCATTTTTTACAATGAAAAAAGTTGATCCCCAAACAGCAGCAGCATAAAAAAGTCCGGTGTCTGCAAAAAGTGCTTTTGATTTTGATATTTCCATTTTGGTATAGTATTCATTTTGTAAGAAATGTCAATAAAATAGAAAAAGCCTGAGAGCGTTTAGCTTGTCAGGCTTTGAAAAAATCTTATGTAGTATTTATGCTGTTGCTGAAAGACAGAAATTTTTTAAGGAATCTACATTTGCACTTAAATTAAGTTTATCCAAATAATCCATATCAACTGCCGAGAGTGATTTCTCACGAATATTTTGCTGTATATCATAATTGAGAGCATATCCTAAATGAACAGCTGTTAATACGTTTGTCATAGGAGACGGTGTTTTAGCAGGAGTATAATGAAGGGCTATTGCTTCAAGAATTGAATTTGGAAGACCCCATAACGACAAAAGATATGCTCCAATTTCTGCATCACTGACTCCTAAAATTTGTTTTTCTGCTTCAAAAAGTGGAATTGCTTTATCAGATGATAATCGGATTGATTTTTTAAATTCTTCAGGAAAATGAGCAAGCATAACCAGTTTTCCAATATCATGCAACATACCTGCCATAAGAGCATCCTCAGTCTGTTTTGTGATAAGTCCGAATGCATTTGCAAGATGTCTTGATGATGTGCCAACAGCAAGGGAATTCGAATATATCGAATCAATAGAATATCCAGGTATTCCCGGGTCTTTAAACAGATTGAATACACCGGCAGTTAATACCATACTTTGAATTGTGTCAATTCCAAGGAGATTGACCGCATGCAGAGGATTTTCAACATGAGTAGAAAGACCAAAGAATGCCGAATTTACCATATGAAGTACTTGTGCTGTAATTGAAATATCTTTTTTAATCAATTCAGCAATTTGACGAATAGAAGGGTCCTCTTTTTGAATCTCAGTTACAAGTTGATTATAAATCTCTGGCGGACTTGGGAGATTAGTTATGCCTGTAATACGTTTATGCAAATCATTATTTGCTAAGACATTTCTTAACCCAAAGGCGTTATCTACAATTTTTATGAATTGTTCCGGTTTACAATCGTTATTCATAAATTGATGAATAAATCCTGCAGATTGGTATACAATATTTTTATCACTGTTTTCGGAATATAAAAATCTTAAAATTGAATTGTAGTTTTCAAAAATATATTTGTGTAAATCAGTACCTGTGCCGTCGGAAAGTTTGATAGAAGAAACAACTAAATCAATCGGTTGTGATTTAAGGATTGATTTTGCTTTTTCGATAGAATCTGCCTCTAAACAGGTATAATTTGTAAGGCTCAACTTATAATAATTATTAATTTGCTCATCACAGGTTTTGGGATCAAAAACGAATAAGATTTTCTCCGTTGCCATATCAAATAAGTCTCCTTCATGCAGTTTTGCCCCTATTATATCCCTATATACTACATAAACTTGCTCTCATTTCAAATTGAGAACAATGTTCATAATTTAGGTTAAAATATATTTTCTTGTATTATAAATAATGATAAATTTATCGGCTTTGGTTTAAGAATATTTAGAAAATCTTAAGGGAATAAAAATATTTATTTTAATAGGCGTTTAAGAACCAAAAACCCACCTAAATCATCACTGCTTAATCAATATATACCCAATCTCTAAGCTTAATGTTTAACAGAAACATGAGATTGCCACACTCCGTTTGCAATTGACTGGAAATTGGACTTTTTCAACAAGCCCCTAAGTATCTGTTTTTTCGAAATGGACATAATGAGTAGATTTTTATTATTATTTTGGAACTTTAAGCAGTATTATTTGGTTTAATTATACAAGAAACAGAATTAAAATACTCTTGTTATTTGAAAATATAGTATATTAGAAAAGAAGCAATTAAATAAAACTTATGTTGACCTATAAAATAGATTAATTATATTAGAATATTATTAACAAAACCAATAACAAGTTGAAGGAGAATCATCTTGAAGAAAGTATTATCATTATCTATTGCGGCATTAGCTTTGATTGCATTTGCCGGATCAACGGTATCAGCATGCGGTAGCGGCGGAAGTTGTGGTGCAAAAGAAGATAAAGCCACAAATACATCTGTTTCTGCAGCGTCATGTTCTAAAGAATACATGGAAGCCTGTGCCAAAAAAATGGGTGTTCCTGTTGAAGAATGTATGAAAATGTGTTCTGAAAAAGGTTCTATGACAATGCAAAAAATTTCTATTCAGGGTATGACCTGTGAAAATTGTGAAGAAACTATTACAAAAGCTCTTGAAGATGTTCAGGGTGTAAATAAAGTTGTCAGTATCAGTTATAAAGATGGAAATGCTGTCGTTTGTGTTAATAAAGACAAGGCAAATGCAGAAACTTTGACAAAAGCAATTACAGATAAAGGCTTTAAAGCCGAACTTATCCCAACTGTTGCGACAACATCAACAACTTCTGTTGATGGAATGAAAAATTGTCCGGCTTCTAAAAAAGATGTGGCAAAAGATGCCAAAGATACTAAATAGAAATATTTGACGAGTTAATATAAAAAAAGTCCGCATTGGCGGGCTTTTTTTTTGAAATTGTGTTTCAACGCTTTACTTCTTTTAACGTACATAATTTATTATATACATGAATATGAAAAGACTCATTTTTGTTCTCAGCGTAATCTTATTGACATCTCAGGTGTCAGAATCGGCTAAATTTGCTGGTGAAGCGTTTTCTATTGGTGTCGGCGGACGTTCATTGGCATTAGGTGGAGCTACGATAGCCGGTGGATTTGATGGTACGGCAGGGTACTGGAACCCGGCAGGTATGGTGTCACTCACTAACCGTTCAATAACTGCAATGCACGCCGAAACTTTTGGCTCTCTTTTAAACCATGACTATTTAGCATATATTGATGCTCGTCCAAAAAAGAACTCTCTCATTCAGGCGTTTGGATTTTATTTTTATTACTTAGGCGGAGGAGGAATAAAGATAACACAACTCAACGAGTTTAACCGTCCTGAAGTTATAAGAGAAGAGACTCACGGTGATTATCTTTTAGCAGGTTCGCTGGCAGGTTCATTTAATAAAAAAATTGATTTTGGTATTACCGCCAAAATTATATATCGGGATATTGGTACCGAAACCGGTAAAGGGTTAACTATGGATGCCGGGCTTTTATATCGTTTCAAAGAACAGCTGCATTTTGGTCTTATGATAACAGATATTACCACCGGATTTATACGTTATTCCGGTGACAGTTTTGATTCCGGTTCCAATTCTGAATCTATTTACCCAACAGTAAAACCGGGGCTTATGCTGACACATGCGATGCATAATTTCAGTGGGTCATTTTTTATGAGTGGAGATATAAAGTTTGAGAATATTAAATATGCTGCCCAATATTGGAGCGGGGTACTTTCGCTTGATACGCACTATGGTTTTGAGCTTGGATATAAAAATGTTTTGTTTGGTCGAACCGGTTTTGATATCGGTAGATTTACCGCCGGGGCAGGTTTCAGCTTTTCAAATTTCTCTTTAGATTTTGCTTACTTACAGCATGATGATTTAGATGAAACCTACCGTATTAGTGGCGGATATAATTTTTAACTCTTAGTGAATCCTTTAAAGTTATAAATTATCTTGAAGTGACTGCTGCAAATTGACAAGTTCATCAAGATTGTTGATATATACGACAAACATTCCCCGCAAATCACCATCATTGTAATTAATCGCATTATCTTCGGGATATTTTTCTTTTAAGGCAGCAACTGCTTTGTCATCTAATTTAGTTTCATCACCATGACATTTTAAACATAGTTTGCCGATATAAATTGGTTTGTAATAATAATAGTCTTTGTTGTTTTCAACATCTTTCCATTCATCGAAAAACTTAAGTTTTTTGATACTGTCAGCAAACAAAGCTAATATTTGTTGTTCATGTTCATCCGCTTGATTATGAATATTTCTTGGTTTAACCGTCACGCACTTAATAGACCATCCTTGTGTCGAAAAATTATCAGTGATTTTGGGAGCTTTTAATTGGCATATGTTGATCGCATTTGCAAATCCTCCTTCTTTGACACCTTTCATAAGTTCTGCTTTGAGGTTTGACATAAATCCGGAAATAAGTGCTGAAGATGCATTTTGCATTACTGTTTGATTTGCAACAATCGGGGTATCAGTTTTTATGCTTTCAGTTTTATCAGATGTTCCGCATCCGATGAAAAGCAATATAAGGGGGAAGACAAAAATCTTATGCATAGTAATACTCCTGTTTAAAATTTAAAGCCAATATTCAAATATACTTGTTCTATATTTTGATTTGCAATGCCGTATCCAAATACAAATGGTCCGATAGGGCTGTCCATTGAGATAGATACTCCCACGGCATTTCGTAAGTTCCGAAGTTTTATCTGGTCTGTACTGATATACACTTCTCCGAGATCATAGCGGGTAGTGAGATAGAGGTTTAACGGGAGATTGATACGAAGTTCATTTGAAAATATAAACATTTTATCTCCTGAAAGTTGGTCAGTGCGAAATCCGGTAAAAGAGTCAATTCCGCCAAGATAAAATTGTTCTGAAACCGGAAGTCCCGAGCGGGATGCTCCAAGTGCGAGACGAGAATGATATGTAAATCTTTTTCCGGCAGAGAAATATGATTCAAGCGAAGTATAGAACTTTGTGAAATCTACATCACCACCAAAAAATTTACCGGTAAACTCTAAACTGAATACATGTTTGCTGCCTGAATGAGGAAATGGAAGTTGATCAAAATTTTCAAATAGCGATTCAAAAGTTAGTTTTCGGAGTCCGAATTTTGCGGTAAGATTAGTTTCTGAATCAAAAATATTAAGTTCTTCAAATGAAAGATTTGCCGAGACAGTACCTAATCTTTCAATTTGCTGACCAATACTAACTTGGATACCGTCTTTTTTTTCATCAGTGAATCCAACAGGAATGTCGTTGGAATTATATGACTTCCGTCTAAATTCGGTATGGTATATTTTAAATTTTGATGTCAGGTATGTTTTGAAAATTCTATCAGCTTTAAAAGAGAAAAAATAATTTTTACGTTTTGGGGCAAGACGTGCATGCAGTTTATATTCCAGTCCAATACCTGCAAAATTATCATTGAGCAACTCTATAAATTCTTCAGAATTATACTCATCATCCCAATGCCAGCCAAATCGCAACCGAGCGGTATGTTTTTCTTTCACCTTGATATGTACGACAACACCGTCATCAGAAGGAAGAGCATCGACGGTCACTCTTTCAAACAGATCCGTACCATAAATATTTCGTAAACCTTCAGAAGCACGTTTTGTAGAATATGGTTCATATCTTTTCAAAGGGAAATATGAACGGACAAACCAATCTTTTGTAACGATATTATCTTCTATGTTTATTGATTTTATTCTGGCTTCATCTATCTCAATAAGAACGGTATGAGTCACCCTATCTATTGTAACATTTTTAATAGTAACTAAATCATAATTAAGATTTTCATATTGTTTTATAATTCTATCTAAACCGTTTTTTATGACAGCAGGTGTGATAAATGTATTATTTGTTTTAAATAATTTAGCAAGTTCAATATCTGAGAGAATAGTGTTTCCGGAAAATTGTAGTTGAACGTTGTCTGATGAGAAATTTTTATATCCGTCAATTTTCAGAATTTTAGGAGCAATAAGTGTAGTATCGCTTGCTATGTTTTCAATTGATAAGTCGAGTTCAAAATAATTATTAGCTACAACAAATTTTTTCAGAGTTTCTATAAGTTTTTCATACGTTAATTCTTGTTTTGATAAAGATTCATACAGCTTATTTTTCTCTGTCTCTTGTAAGGTTTGCGATTGAATTTCAGTAACTTTACAAAGTGTGACCGATTGTTTTTGCTTAATTTTATGTATGATATCATCGGCTTTTTCTAAACCGTACCGGTACCCAATTGCTATGATAGAATCCTTTTTACTAAAACTTGAAGAAAGGTATTTGTCAATCGGAGGAGATAAAACATAGTCTGCTTTGTCAAGCTGAGCTTGTAGTTTATCGGCAGTCATAATAGATGTTACTTGATTGGCAATATCTATCGGGGTTAAAATTTCATCTTTTTTGGCAAGTTTACTGGCAGAATTTACCGCAATAACAAATTGAGACAATGAAGAGACAGTTCGTGCCAAATCAACAGGAATAGGTGTTACAATACCGCCGTCCATAAGTATCCTACCGTCTATTTCAACTCCGGTAAATGCAAGAGGAAATGCCATAGTTGCCCGCATTGCTTCTGAGATTGAACCACTTTGTAAAATAACTTGTTCGCCGCTTACAATATCGGTGCTGATAGTCAGAAATGGAATTGGCAGTTTTGAAAAATCAGCTCCGCATTGGTAATTAGATTTTGTCGTTAATCGTGTTAATAACGATGTCAGTTCCTGTCCGGTTGTTAATGCTTTCGGAAATACCGGTTTGAATTTATTAAATCGTATTGAAAACAATTGTTTTTCGTTTTCTTCTCTTTTTGTGAGAAACATAGATTTTCTTGGAGGGGCATTTGAGAAGATAGTCGTAAAATTTAACTCATCAGCAATATTTTCTATCTCCTCAGGTGAATATCCTGAGGCATATAAACCGCCGATAATTCCGCCTATTGATGTTCCGGCTATTCCGACTACTTCTATATTTTTTTCCTCAAACGCTTTTAATATGCCTATAGTAGTGAGTCCTCTGGCACCTCCGCCTGATAAGGCAAGTAAAACCGGATATGTTTTTTTCTGCGAATATGGATTTATACCATCAATACCGCCTATAACTATATTTTCACCGCCAAAAGTTGAAATAGCTGTACATGAGATAATAATATATATGATAAAGCTGATAATTTTCACTTGCTATACACTTATAAGTTTAATTTTATTAGGTAAGATACAATTATTTATAGAGGTTATACAAGTGCCAATTACAAGAAATGAATTAAAATTAATTAAATCCTACCTGACCAAAAAAGGGCGGAAAAATCATAAGAAATTTATTGCCGAAGGCGTCAGACTGCTTGAAGATTCTTTTCGTCATCAGATTTATCCTGAAAAGCTGCTTTACAGCAAATCAAATTTAGATGTTAGAATAGAACATCTTCTGATGAATTTCAAAAAAAAGGATATTCTGGCAACACAAGTGTCCGCAAATGATATAAAAATGCTTTCTGATACTAAAACTCCTCAAGGAATACTCGGGGTTTTTAAAATGCAGGAGCAGTCAGGGGATGAATCTTTATCTAAAAAAACTCGTAAGATATTATGGTGTGAAAATGTATCTGACCCCGGTAATGTCGGAACTCTGATTCGGTCAGCTTTAGCTTTTGGGTATAATACTGTTTTTGTCAGTGGTGACACCGCAGATGTGTATTCTCCTAAAGTAGTGCGAGCAACAATGGGGGCAATATTTAAAGTTCAAATAGTAAAGGACAGTACGATTAATCTTTTAAAACTGATTCGCAAAAACAAATTAATATTAGTTGCTGCCGATATGCATGGAAAGCCTATTCATTTTGTGAAAAAACAGCTTCTTAAAAATCGTTTTGTTTTAGCGGTAGGTTCTGAGGGGTTTGGATTGTCTCAAGAGATAAAGCCAGAAGCAGACATGTCGGTACGGATAGATCATAATAATGCTGTCGAATCTCTCAATGCTGCTGTTGCAGGTTCTATTTTAATGAATGATTTACAAAAAGAAGGATAGAGGTTACTGATGATTTTGAAATCTGTATACCGTTTAATCTTTTTTGTCTTTTTATGCAGTTCACTTTCAGCACAAGAAATTATTCAGGAAAATGCTGATATTTTTAAAACCAGAGATATTAGCAAAACTTTAAAAGTATCTGCAAGAAGTAAAGTTGTCATACGTTCTGCTCTGACTCTTTCAGGCAGTATTAAAATAGAAACAAGCGAATCCGATATTGCTCGTCTTACATACGTTAAACGAGCAAAAAATAAATCTAAATCAAAAGCTATTGATTTTATTGATATTATTTCAGTTGATTTTGAATTAACCCATGACGGACTCAGGCTTGACTTGCGGGCTCCCAATCCGGCACCATGGAGCGGAACAAATGAATCAGGTTCTGTTGAAATTCATTTAGTTTTACCGGAATTTTGTTCTTTAGAATTTAATGCTCAATATTTTGATATAGATGCCGAGGGACCATTTAATTCATTTGTCTTGCCGGAATCATTTGGACGAATTTATGTAGAAAATGTAATAGATAATTTAGAAATTTCCTCTGCAAATAGAAAAGTGACAGCTCGTAATTTATCCGGTTCTGTTTCTATCACAACTTCACACGCAGCTTTACAAGTAGATAAAGTACATTCTCCAAAGCAGAAAATTGAACTGCGTAATGACGGTGGTGATATAAAAATTTCCGATATTGTGGGCGAACTTAATGTGAAAAATTCCTACGGTCGTATTGATATTCGAAAATATAACCCTATGGGAAATTATAACTATATACGGTCAACAAATGGACCGATAACAATTGCAATGAATGAATTTTCAACGAACAAATTATTAGTTACAAACAGTTATGAAGATATTGAAATTCTTATCCCTGACGATATCTCGGCTCAAATATCTTTGGCGGTTGAAGAAGGAAATAAAATAGAAGTCACTGATATTTTAACAAAACCGGACTTTATACAAAATAATAGGCTTAATTTGATTGCCGGAGACGGAAAAGCTATTATCAACAGTTCAGTACGCGGGAACGGTAATATTTATTTTCGAGGATTTTCTAAAGGAGAAAAATAGTGCGTTATAAAATATTTCAGATATTCATAATTTTTCTAATTGTTCAAACCACCGCTGCACAAAGAGTTGATATACCTAAAACATTATTTTATTATCAACCTGCTGCCTCTGTTTTTGGTTCTGAAGCTGTGTGGGTTAATCCTGCCGGATTGTCGTTATATAGAGCATCAGACGTGCAGATATTTGCTGACTATTATAAAGGAGATTTTGCCAAAAGCTGGGGGACAGTTTTTACTCGTGACGGATTCGGGATTGCATACAGAAAAGTGCATGTTGCCGATGATACCGATTATAAAGAGTATATCTTTTCAGGTGGGATGAAATTTGGTAATAACACACATTTTGGTTTATCATATCAGTATTTTAAAGAAGCTCCCAAATTTTATCGTAAGAAACATTTGTGGAATATCGGTTTTATAGGGAAGCTGAGTCCAAAATATAAATGGGGAGCAGTTTTTTCAAACCTCAATCGAACAACTATTGATAATATAAAAACCG
>CALCCW010000021.1:0-14578 GCA_937900185.1 uncultured candidate division Zixibacteria bacterium
CGCTCTTCAGATCTAGCCCCGAAGTATCGGCATTATCTATGATTTCAAAAGAAGCCAAAAGTGATTTAACTGAATCAGCCAAACTGTCAATTATCATAATTGTAGTGTCAGAGTAAAAAGCAGTAAGAGGTATACTAAGATGACATCCGGTTACATTACATGTTGCAAAGTATTGTTGTGATGTGTTTTTATCTTCTAACCTGAATGTATGTTCGGCAAATATATATCCCTGTCCTGCTCCAAAACCACTACCATAATGACATTTTATACATCCATTTGTTGTATGGGGATTTGCTTCAGGGGCTTCTATATTTATAAAATATCCATTTCTTCCGCTGATAACATCAGCTTGAGGTGATACATGAGGACCAAAATTTTCATCCAAAATTATAGTACTGCCGCTGCCGACATCTTGGGTTGCTGAATGACAATGAGCACAAGAATTTGAAAGCCCTAAATTTGCTCCTAAACCGCTTACAAAACCTATCGTACCGCCGGCTCGCAATGTATCCAAATTCCAAGCACCATATTCTCCGGTATGAGGAAGATGACAGGTAAAACAATTTATTGCTGAATATGCTTTTATTGATGTAATAGACGAATCCACAATCTTTAAGAATCCTTCGTGGGTATGACATTTTGTACAAGAAACATCCATAATATCTAAATCTAAAAGAGCATAATTGGCATGAGCAGAATTATCAAACTGACCCCTCGGGCGAAGCAAAAGGTTATCTGTGTCATTGTGACAGTCAAAACAACCAACCCCCAAGGTTGAATCAGTCATGATAATCGTATTATTCTCAGTTACTAAAGTGTCACAACCTACTTGCAGCATAATTGCGATAAATGTCATAAGTATTATAAACGGGGTAATTTTACGAAAATTCATCTGTGCGTCCTCTACAATATCTTTCTTTAAGAAATATTAAGAATTCATTACTACTTATATAACCTTAGATAGCATCTGTGTCAATTTTTTTTATCAATCATATAAAATGCTGATACTATCATATTTTCAATTATTTCAATAAGTTAAACTAAACTTGGTGAAGTATCTTCATTCATTGTTTCAAAATTGAACAGTTTGAGCTGTTTTTTGAATTCTGTTTGGCTCATTTAAGTAAATTAAGAAATGAGAAAAAATGCCGAAAATAAAAGAAAAATATGAAATTGAATAGAGGAGACTATTATGTCATTATTATTAGAAGTAATTGAATGGATGGACCCATCCGGCGATGAAATGATTTACCGTATTCCGCAGGAAGGTTCTGCCGATTTTAAGTTAGGTGCTCAACTTATAGTACGAGATAGTCAAATGGCTTTCTTTTTCAAAGATGGGCATGCTGCCGATACATTTACGACCGGACGGCATACGCTTTCGACATTAAACGTTCCCATTTTGACCAGATTACTGGCTTTCCCATTTGGTTTTAATTCACCATTTCGTGCAGAATGTTATTTTATAAATTTAAAAACGTACACCGATATGAAATGGGGTACAAAAAATCCGGTTACATTTAAAGACAGTAAACTTGGTTTGATTCGTTTGCGTGGTCATGGTGCTTTTACAATGAAAATTAAAGAACCGATTCTATTTTTAAATTCTATTGTTGGTCGTCAAGCAAAATTTACAACTTCTGAAATTCAAGATTATCTTCGTGATGTTATTATCGCACGTATGAATGATATGCTTGGTGAGAAACTCGATACGATTTTAGATCTCCCGTCAATCTATACCGAACTTGCCGAAGATTTTAAAGAATTAGTCAGCTCTGAATTTGAAAAATATGGTTTAGAACTTGTAGATTTTTATATCTCTTCAATCACTCCTCCTGAAGAAGTAACCAAAATGATTGACCAGCGTTCCGGTATGGAAGCTGTTGGCGATTTAGATAAGTTCCTCAAATTTGAACTGGCTAAAGGGTTTGGAGGCACAAGTGGCTCAGGTTCTGCCGGAGCAAATATGGGGATGGCAGCCGGTATTGGTATGATGGTACCTTCTATGATGCAAAAAGTATATTCACCGGATCAAACCGAATTAAAACGTGAACCGGTTGCTACTGTTACCTGTCCAAAATGTCATACCGACACACCCGAACAGTCTCGTTTTTGTTACCGATGCGGTCATCAGATGATTGTACAAAATATCTGTCCTGCCTGTCAGAGTTCACTTCCGTCAGAAGCAAAATTCTGCTTTGAATGCGGTTTGAAGCTTGATGTGAAAACAACCTGTCCGCATTGTTCGGCTGAACTAATTGCAGGTTCCAAATTTTGCGGCGAATGTGGTAAGAATATAGATGGCGATAATAGCTAAAAAAGAAATAAAAGGATTCCGTATCGGTGTCAGCTGCCCCGGATGCGGGGGAGAACTGGAACTTGAGGATAATTTTTTTGCTGTTGAGTGTCATCATTGCGGTTCTGCTCTTAGGCTAATAATGCCCGATGCTCCGCCTACTTTTGTTGCCGAAGTACAAATTACAAAACAGAAAGCCAGATATGCGATTGACCGGTATCTCAAAGATGCCGGTAAACCGCTTACGCATTCAGATTATCAACTCAAACGGATGTATTACCCTTACTGGAAAGTTGATGCGATACTTTTTCGACTCAGAAAGGGTGTTGAAAAAAAAGTTGTATCTTCTGAGTATTCTGATGATAATGAAAAAACGTACGAAACAGAAAAAATTGATATTTCTCTTTCACCGTACACTACAACACTTACTGCCGGAATGAACTATGACGGACTGCCTGATACTTTGGGGCTTCGCTCTGAATATCTCAAACTTTTCCCTTTATCTGATGAAAAAATTGACGAGAACTTTGATTTGCTGCCTATTATAAAATCATGGGAAGAAGTCAGAAAATCTCTCCATCAACATTTGGGAGCGATAAGCTCATTTGATACAAATCTCTTTGGAGTAAATAAAACTGATATCTATGGACCTAAAGCAATGCTTCTGTATTTTCCATTTTTTCTTTTTGATTTTTATGATACCGATGGATTTAATCGTTTTGTTATAGATGGTGTTACCGGTCGAGTGTTAAATCATATTACTTCTTTGGAGTTAGCCCCATCGGAGACATCTGAAACAGAAAAAATCACTTTGGGCGAAATATCTATTGTCTCACATCGATGCAGCAACTGCGGAGAAGATTTACCGTCGGAAGAATCATTGGTGTACATCTGTAAAAACTGTCAGGTTATAACAGATTTAGAACCCGGCGTTGAAATAGACACAATTCGGCAAGTAGTGCATCCGGTCAATCCTAATAACATCTTGGTACCATTTTGGGCATTTAAAATAAAAGATATTGATGAATCTGTGTTAAAATCTATTTTTGGCGGTATATATCGGTCTGACAAAGTAGTTATTCCGGCTTTTCGGGTTCAAAACTATAATGCTATTTTTAAACTAAGCAAAAGAATGTCCGCTGCCTTTCCTCAATTTGATTTTGAAAATATAATCACTATGGATAGACAATATGCTCCGGTGGATTTACCGTTAAACGAAGCTCAGGTACTTACCGAAGTATTTGTAACAACCGATCAATATAAAAAAAATATCACTCATAAAAAGACAGAAAATCATTTTCAATTTGATGATATAACTCTTTTTTATGCTCCCTTTCATTTGGAAAGTTATTTCTATGTCGATTCAGTTTTGCAGGCAGTAACTTTTGAAAAAAACCTCATTTAATATTCCTCTGACTTAGTAAACAAAACAGACGATAATTTTAGTTTTCAAATTGAGCCGTCAGGAACCCATTCCTGACATGAATTGTAGAGAACAGGCATGCCTCAACCCTACAAAAATAAGCTGAACAGCAGAAAATTTGGAACTAATTGCCTCCTATGTAGTAGAATTCACAACATCCCAAAACTGCCATTTATTTCACTTGCGATTGCACTTGCAATTACCTATTTTTGAGCGTGTAAAAATGAATTTTAAGGATAAAAAATAATTATTAATATACCGTATTCCATCTTTTTAACTATTTCTCCAAGTCATACTGAATTTGTTGAAGTATGTTCATGTTAAATACGGTATTTTTATATGGAGTGAAGAGTGTACAGATATTACAAACTATTGTTACTCATCGTAACCGTTTTTCTTTATCTGCCGGTAGTCGGGTTTGCCGATATACCGGAATTTTTTGACCAACCCGATTCTGGCTATACAACCAATGTTGTGACAGATATTATTACTCACGATAGTGCCATCTGGTTTGCCACCGATGAAGGGTTGAACTTTTCTTATGACGGCGGACAATCCTGGTTGTTATATGATAACAGTAACGGATTAGTCTCCTCATCTATTTCAGCTTTATTTTCATTGCCATCTCGGTTTGGACAAAGAATTTGGGCAGCAACCAACCATCAGGAAAATATCGGAGGAGTCATTACCGGAATTTCCGATGGTGTTTCATACTCAGACGACAGCGGTCTCACATGGACTCAGGTTGATTTTGAGACTGCTCCAAATGACATTCCTTATGTATGGGGTGGAGACAGAACTATTTTTGATATTACCGGTCATTATGACCCAAACAATGACTCCTTGGACAATTGGGTGTTCTTTACTGCTTTTGCAGGCGGCTTTTTAGCCTCGCGTGACGGCGGTGAAAGTTGGAAACGAATTTTTCCTACCGTTGCAGATTCTATTCAATTTGAGGTTCCTAATGCTCAACCGTCTTTACGAAATAGATACTTCTCCTGTGTTGCCGATACATCGCATGGCGATACTCTTATAGTATGGGCTGGGACTGCCGGCGGTATTTTTCAATATGTTTTTGCAGAACCCAAAGATAAACCGTTTACCAAACATGTGACCGATATAGAATTTTGTGACAGTTGTGGAACAGGAGATTCAAGTTTTGTTTATTATGGCGGATTAGAAGGATTTACTCGTGGTAATAAATTAACCGGTCTTGCTGTCAGTAAATTTATATCAGATGGTCTACTGGGAAGTCAAATAACATCAATGCTTGATTTTGGCGGTAAACTTTTCGTTGGTACTGCAGCTAGTGCTGATGACTACACTTCAAAAGGTCTTGCTGTTTCAACAGACTTTGGTGAGAGCTTTACTGCCACATATAATCAACCTGCTTTTGAAGGTGCCGGACATAGAATTTCAGATTTTGCGGTTATGAATGACCGAATATATATGGCTCTTGAAGAAAATGGTTTGTATGTTTCCAATGACACCGGAGCGAACTGGAACTATGTTATAATAGACACCCTTGATACTACTCCTGACAATCGCCGTAATGTTGTAAATGCTTTAGAAGCTGTCGGAGACACTCTCAACATTGGTACCGACTCCGGGTTGGTCAGGCTGTATCTTTCCGCATCGGGAGCAGTCGACTCCTCACTGCAATTTGTTTTCCCAAGCAATTCAACATCCTCAACAAAAATTATCAAGGTAAAAACTCAACCATTAAGTAATGGTGATGTCAGGTTATGGACAGTCAATGTTCCTCTTGATACCGTACTTAATCTTGCTACTGCTATAACATCATATTCACTTGACGGAGGTCAAACATTCCTGCCGCGATTTAATGTAAACGGACTTAACAGAAACATTGGTTTTATTGGTGATACAGCAGTTATCATTGGTGACTACGGTACGGTATATACAGATATCGGCGGTGTTTTGCCGTCAGAATCATTCCCGATATATCAAAAAGTTCCTCTTTCTGTAGATACTTTAACTAACGATACAACTTTTGTCGTTCTTGATTCACTAAATGCCGATTCGTTAACTTCTATAAAAATAAAAGGTGATACTGTAATTGTCGGTGGCAACAAAGGCTATGCTGTTTCTTTAGACAGAGGTAGCTCTTTTAATATTACCAGAGTAAATACAGAGTTTCTTGCTGCTGATTTTGTATTGAATTATACATCTGCCATTCAAGGTATTGACGGTGATTGGGTTCCTGCTTTGGAAGTAGAATATAATGATTCATTTGTTTTTGCCCGTGTTTGGGCATCAGTTAGACCTACCTTTGGTGGTGTTCCGGGTATTTCGGTTAGTTGGGCTGCACCTGTTGTAGATACATTAGGTGATACTTTAAGATATGAAAGATTATGGGGGAGAGTACATGATGAATTTGCATGGAATTTCGCCCTTGCTTCTGATACTATATTTGCCGCAACAGATAACGGTCTAATATATGGCATAACAGATTCTCTCCTTTTTGGTGATATTACCTATGATTGGACAACAGTTGAAATGCTTGATTCAACAGGTGCATCGCTTCTATTAGAAGGTACTCCGGTATATGCGGTAGAAGTTGATGACAACTATATATGGGCTGGCACAGGTGACAGAACAGTGAGGATTGATCGTTCAGACCTTACATTATCAAAAGCATTTTATGTCGAAGACCCTACTGATGAAGTGTACGCCTTTCCAATTCCATTTAGTCATGCTAACTCAAATAGACTTGATTTTCATTTTATTGTAAAACAGCAGGCAGCTATTACTATTGAAATTTATGATTTTGCCATGCATTTGGTTAAACGTGTTGTAGACAATGTTACCTACGACCCGGGAATCTATCCGACCGCCGGTGCAAGCAGACATGTTTGGGATGGCTTAAACGGCAAAGGCGATGAGGTCGCTGTCGGGATGTATTACTTTAAAATTATATATTCAACCGGTGAAGTTCACTGGGGTAAAATTGCGGTTATTCCATAATTAAGGAGAGATGGTAATGAAAAAAATATTATTATTTGCAGTTCTGACATTATTCTGTCTGTCAACATCTCTCTTAGCTGAAGATGGTGATGCAGGTTATGCCGGCAGTTTTTTACAAGTTCCAATTGGTGCCAGACCGACAGCAATGGGTGGTGCATTTATTTCTATTTCAAATGATGCCTCCGGAAGTTTTTATAATCCTGCCGGGATGTCTATAATCAAAAAATCAATTTTTGCTACTTCTTATAGAGCTATGCAGCTTGATAGAAAACTTGGATACACGGCGATTCTATTTCCGACTCAAGGAAATTCAGTTCTTGGATTTAGCTGGCTTTATGCCGGTTCGGGATCAGTAGATGCTCGAAATGATGATGGTGATTTATTAGGGAATACGTTAGAACAAAATAATCACCAAATTTCTATTCTGTTCTCAAAAAGATTTGAAAAATATTTATCTTTAGGATTTAAAGGTTCTTATTTGTACTCTAAGTTTGCTGAAATGTCTGTCTTTTCTGTTGGTATTGATTTAGGAGCAACTTTATATATAAGCCGGTTGTTCAGCAGAGAAAAAAGAGATTTAATGTCTATTCAGGATATACAAGTTGGGCTTGTCGTGAGAAATTTAGCAGCTAATTTTAAGTGGAATAATGATAATTATTTGGCTGCACATAGCGGATCTGCTTTTGGAGGTTCTGATCATATTGATGATTTCCCTGTAGAAATCGGCATTGGCGGTTCAGCAAGATTTTTTAATAGAAAACTTTTATTGAGTTCAGATATTGTGAAAAACAGCAAAGAAAATATTATTCTACATGCCGGAGGAGAATATTTTATTACCAAACAATTTGCTGCTCGTGTAGGATATACCGATAGAAGCTTGACTACCGGATTTGGCTATGTTTTTAATTTAGATAAATTTGGCTTAGTGTTTGACTATGCCTATTCATCAGAAAAAGTTGGTGAAGGTTCGGAACATATATTTTCATTTGACATATTATTTTAAAGGTGAAAAATGAATAATTTGAAAATTGCAATTCTCATTGTGACTCTCCTGTCAGTCGGTCAGATTTCTGCCCAAGATGGGTTAGCCTTGCTGCAGACAGCACAAGGTGCTAAACAAGCAGGGTTTGGAGAGGCTGTTGTATCTCTTGCAAACCAAGTAAATGGGACCCATTATAATCCTGCCAATATGATATCTATTGACAAGTTTACCGCATCGTTTGGACATACTGAATACTGGGAAAATATTAATTTAGAGTCAGGTTTTTTTGCCGCTCCTCTTACATCTAAAGTAAATCTACATGGCGGTATCCGTTTTGCCGCTGTGAATGAACTGGAAAATAGAACTCGTGCTACCGAAGAACCTATTAGTTTATTTGACTTTCATGATATATCTTTCAAAACAGGACTTACGTATGTTAAGAGTGAAAAACTCTCTTTTGGTTTTGCTTTTGGATGGTTTTTTGAAAAAAATGAACTTTGGAACGGTTCTGCTTTTAATGTCGATTTAGGAATGCATTATCAAGCATCTCCAAACATTCAACTTGGGGCTGCTGTGACAAATCTTGGTTCCTCGTTTCAATTGACAGCTGATGGTCAAGAAAGTTCTAACGATATTTCTCTTCCCACAAGGTATTCCGTCGGCGGCAGCTATCAATATAATAAATTTATCGGAGCAATTGATGCTGTAATTATCAACGATGATTTTAAACTGCATGTTGGTACAGAAGCACATTTGCATGAGATGTTTGACGTTCGTGCCGGATATATGTTTAACTATGACAGTAAGGATTTTTCTGTCGGGGCAACTTTTACAAAACGAAATATTAAAATAGATTATGCATTTGTACCGTATTCTAATAATTTAGGATCGACACATCTGTTTAATTTCACATTCAGCATATAAAATCTTTTTAGGAGTGTTATAAGATTATGGCAAAATACAAAATCGCCTGGCTGCCCGGTGACGGTGTCGGCAATGAAGTTTTGGAAGCAGCAAAAATAGTCCTCGATAAATTAGAACTTGATGCCGAGTACATTCATGGCGATATAGGCTGGGAATTCTGGAAAACTGAAGCAAATCCGCTTCCTGATAGAACTATCGACCTTATGAATAATACTGATTGTGCTTTGTTTGGTGCGATTACTTCTCTGCCAAAGGAAGAAGCCGAAAATGAACTTATTCCCGAACTGCAGGGGAAAGGACATGTATATGCATCGCCGATTGTCAGGCTCAGACAAGAGTTTAATCTCGCAACAAACTTACGTCCGTGTAAGGCATATATCGGAAACCCTCTGAACTATAGAGATGATATCGATATAGTTGTTTTTAGAGAAAACACTGAAGGGCTCTATGTCGGTTTAGAATTTCATCCGCTTCCTCAAGAATTACGTGACTCTATACATAAATATAACAAAAAAATGGCTCGCTTTGACAAAGTTGCCAATGAAGATTTGGCGATTTCTATGCGTATTTTCTCTCGTGAAGGATGCCGTTCTATTGTGACAGATGCTTTTGAATATGCTAAAAAAACAGGACGGAAATCTGTCACGGTTGTTGAAAAACCAAATGTCATCAGAGAAACATCAGGGCTCATGGTTCGCACAGCTCGTGAAGTTGCTAAAAACTACCCCGGTATTGAACTTTGGGAAACAAATATCGATGCTATGTGTATGTGGCTTGTAAAAAATCCGCAGAATTATTCTGTCATCGCAACATCAAATATGTTTGGTGATATTGTCTCAGACCTATGTGCCCAACTAATTGGTGGTTTAGGTTTTGCGTCATCGGGCAATATCGGTGAAAAATATGCAGTCTTTGAACCAACTCACGGTTCTGCTCCAAAATATGCAGGTCAATACAAAGTCAATCCTATGGCGACACTTTTGACTGTCAAAATGATGCTGGACTGGCTTGGCGAAACTGAAATGGCTCAAAAACTTGAAACTGCTATCTCTGAAGTTATTGCTGAGAAAAAAGTACGCACCTACGATATGGGCGGTTCCAATACGACCCTTGAAATTGGCGAGGCTGTCGCAGCAAAACTGTAGATATTTAAGGATACTAAATATATATAATCCAAGCAGGTTGAATTTATTTCAACCTGCTTTTTTATTTAACCTATTTATAATCAGAGTACGGACTTCCTGAAGTGCCAACCCTCTATGAGATATTATATTTTTCTCTTCAATGGTCATCTCTGAAAATAGTTTTTGTGATTGCGGGTAGAAAAAAATCGGGTCATACCCAAAACCATCTCTATCGTCTATAGATTCCGCTATGAAGCCCTCAGCTATGCCGTCGACGGTTTCAGTAGTAGACTCATCCCAACAGATAGTCATCACACAGCGGAATCGTGCCGTTCGTTTCTCAATAGGAATGTTTTTTAAATCATCAATAAGCTTTTTGCTATTATCTGTATAAGTTACATTTTCTCCGGCGTAGCGGGATGAGTAAACCCCCGGAGCTCCACTTAAGGCATCTACTTCAAGTCCGGTGTCGTCTGCCAAGGCGGGGAGACCGGTAAATTCATAAATTGCTTTTGCCTTAAGCAGAGAATTTTCTTCAAGAGTTGTGCCGGTTTCTTCAATATCGGGAAACTCTAAAAAATCATCACGAGTCATAATAGTGATAGGCAGGTCATCCAAGAGATTTTTCATCTCTTTAATTTTGTCTTGATTATTGGTAGCTAATACAAGCTGCATAATTTGTCTATTCCAATTTTAGTTTTTTCTTTAATCATAAATTAGTAGTAAACGGATGATATACGCAATCATTTTTTGTAAATTTTTCCGCAATAGTCATTGCGAACGGAGTCCGCAATTAGCGGAAGAAGTGTGGTAATCTTATTTTTGAGACCTGCACTTATTCCACTTCCATACAAGGAAATGACAATTTTAAAAATATTAAAAGCAGAATGAGCATCCTTTCCGCCTTGGCGGACTCAGTAGGGGACAAGCAGCCTGTTCCTCTAAGACAGCCTCAATGCCCTGTCAGAACACAAATGGAAATGTTGAGGCATGCCTCAACCCTACAATTGTTTCCCCGAGGAATTAAGGGGTGAGTTTATTTTCATAGTGTTAGGGCTGGACTTCGTGTCAAGCACGGAGATGAGTTCAAGAGATAGAGATGTCTGGTTTCTCTCAATTATACTTTTTTAGAAGCGGAACCGAGACCTACTATTTTATAAATGGAAGTGTATATCATGATTTATTAGTATCTGCTAATATCGACTCTGGTGATATTGATGATTTCTCTGCCCATGAAACGTGATGCGACCGATGAAAACTTTTCGGGAACATCTGATACAAAATATTTTAAATCTCCTTCAGGAGCAGGAACTTGAGAACTATAAGGATGTAACAACTCCATGGTTGTGATTTTTCTAAACGATTCTTTGGCAGTTTCTTCACCGGAATCAATTAACTTTACATTGTCACCCATAATCTCGGTGATGATATTTTTGAGTAGAGGATAATGGGTACAACCTAAAACTAAAGTATCAATGCCGACATCAATCATAGTCTGTAAATAATCGCGGGCAATCATATATGTCGCCTCTTTGTCAATATATCCCTCCTCAACAAGGGGAACAAAAAGAGGACAGGCTAAAGAGAATACTTTCAACAGTGGGTCAATTTCATGAATAAAACTTGCATAAGCATTTGAGTTGATCGTTGCATTGGTTCCGATGATTCCGATTTTCCCGTTTTTGGTTTCTTCAGCAGCAGCCTTTGCTCCGGGTTCGATAACTCCGACTATTTTAATATCAGTATCTTTTTGAATCTCCGGTAATGCTGTTGATGATGCTGTATTGCAGGCACAGATTATAAATTTAACTTTTTGTTCTGAGAGGAAAGCGATGTCTTGTTTTGTAAATTGTGTTATAATTTCTTTTGATCGTCCGCCGTATGGGGTCCGTCCAACATCACCGAAATACACAAAATTTTCAAACGGGAGTAATGCAATAATCTCTTTTAAGACAGTTAAGCCTCCGACTCCCGAGTCAAATATTCCTATTGGTGCTGTGCGGTCATTGTGTAATGTATCCATTTGAAATTAGTTGCTTTCGTATTTTGATTTGAATCTTTTGATTGCTTTATAGACAGATTTTGCAACTTCTTTTTGGTACTTTTTGCTTTTAAGAAGTTTTTCTTCTCTTTTGTTCGAAATGAACCCTGTTTCTAAAAGAACCGATGGAGCGTAGACTTTATTTAAGACAAAAAAGCCTGCTTGGTCAACACCTCTTGCTGGAATTTGTAGATTTTTGCGAAACTCTCTATCAACCATAACGGCGAAGTCATGTGATTCTGTTTGGAACTCGGTCATAATCATTTCATTTATGATACCTAAAATAGGGTCATTAAAGTCAATCATTGGAGTAGTCTCTGTTGAACTTTCCGGTTCTTGGTCTCTTAAGAAAGCAGAGTTTTCAAATTGTGCAACCGAGCGTGCAGAATCATTTTTTGCCTGAGCCAAAAAGAAAACATTCCATCCTCTGACATGTGTTTTCGGCGATGCGTTGGCATGAATTGAGATGAACAAATCACATGCGGACTGGTTGGCAATTTTTGCCCGTTCCTCAAGGGTCATAGTTTTATCTCGGTCACGAGTCATAATGACTTTGAACTGTTTATCTTTCCGAATGAGTTTGGCAAGTTCTTTGGCAATGGCAAGTGACACATCTTTTTCACGAATATTTTTCTGCCCGACAGCACCATAGTCGTTACCACCGTGTCCGGCATCTATGACAATAATATCAATCTTCTTATCAGGTCCGATAGTTGTTTGGGAGTCGTTTGGGTCCATCTCAAAGTCGGTATCAGCAATAGAAATCTGAATTCGGGAAGGGTTGTTTTGCAGTTTATGATGCCATTTATTGATTTTTCTCTTTAAGCGAATTGAAATTTGTCCGGTACTGTTTTGCTGATGTGTCTTCAGCTTATACATATATTTGGAGTTCATTCGAGATTGAATTTGAGAACGGTTTAACCTGCCGTTACGAATTGAAATATTTATCCAGTTTCCCTCGGTAACAAAAATATCATACGCCAATGCGGATGTAAGAAATACTTCCAAAAGAAGTCCGTTTGCTTTATTGGTACAAGAGATATCAGTTACATTAAAATATTCTGAATTGATACGAATTGTTTTGTTTGTTTTGTCCCAAACAACTTTTTGAAAAATAACTTCATCCCAAAATCGTATAAATGTCTCGGCAGGCAAAAAGAGTTTACCTTTTTTATAAACAGACGGGTATGTCATGTTAAGCAAAGAATTATTACGCTTGAAATATGGTGAGCCTATCACAAATTCAAACCTGTTCGTATCTTCAACAAATTGAATCGTTTGTCCGAGTGATTTCCAATCAAGAGTTCCGCCGACTAATTCTACTATTTCGGAAAAGGAAACATAATGTATATCATCTTTTTTAAATGAATCTATCTTTTCTTCAGCACCTGAAATCAGCAAGGTAACGTCTTTTGCCATAGAAACATTAGGGAGCAAGAGAAGTATTAATATAAGAGCAATATATTTACGCATATATTTTATAAATCTTTCTTTAAGGCAGATTTAATTTTTCGGGCAGCATCTGCTTTAGCGATGACCTCACGTTTATCATACTTCTTACGTCCAATAGCCAGGGAGAGTTCGATTTTAAATACTTTACCTTTTAAATAAATAGAAAGAGGAATCAGGGTCATCCCTTTTTGTTCAGTTTTAGCTTTGAGTTTACGTATCTCTCTTTTATGAAGCAGTAATCTTCGGATTCGCAGAGGATCATGATTGTTCTCGTTTGACATTTTATATGGAGAAATATGCAGATTTTTCAGCAAAACTTCTCCATTGTTAATTTCTGCATAGGCATCACTGATATTAACTTTACCGTCACGCATAGATTTAACTTCACTTCCCAAAAGAGAAATTCCGACCTCAAGAGTAGCGGTGATTTCGTAATCATGTCTTGCCTTACGGTTTCGGACAATTATTTTATGTTTCTCAGACTGATTCATACCGACAGAATAGGATTTTTCAGCCGATTTTGCAATTAAAAAGAGCTAAATCATTATGAAAGATATAGTTAATTTACTGTTAACTGTTTACAGCAATATGTCGATACTTATTAATGATGATAGTAAGTATCAATGTTCCTTGTAGATAAGGGGGAAAGTATGACTGCTAATGAAGCGAAACAAAAACGTATTTTGATAATAGATGATGATGAGGTAATTACCGGTTTGATTCAGACTCTCTTGTCAAAAGAAGGGTATACTGTTTATACTGCGAATAATGGTCTTGATGGCGAAAAAATGGCTTTAGAGAATAAACCGCATCTCATTTTTATGGATATTAGTATGCCGGAACAAGATGGCTATGAAACAACAGAAAAAATAAAAAATTATCCTGAATTACGTGAAATCCCGATTGTCTTTTTAACCGGGCAATCTGCCGGTGAAGATAAAGGAAGAGCGTTTGCCAAGGGGGGAACCTCTTTTATATGTAAACCATTTGCCAATCAACAGCTTATAAGTTTAACAACATTGATTCTTGAAACTGTTCAAGTTGATTAAGGTTTTTAATAAAGAAGTCGATATAGTTTGCAGACACTAAAAAGAAAGAAATTACTAAGTTATGTCATATAAACTTGACTTAAATACAGCCAAGATTTTCATCGTTGATGATGAACCGGAAATTACTGAAAGATCGGAAGAGCGTCGTGTAGGGAAAGAGTGTAGATCTCGGTGGTCGCCGTATCATTAAAAAAAAAAGAAAAAGAGAAAGAGACAGAGAAAAAAAAAGAAAAGAAAAAAAAAGAGAGAAGAGTAGGAGTAAGAACTAGTCAATAATCGCGAAGCAGATTAACATGAGAACA
>CALCCW010000022.1:0-10080 GCA_937900185.1 uncultured candidate division Zixibacteria bacterium
AGTGGACTCAACCCGGCTCTATTTTACTTATCAGACAAATTCAAAATCTTTTAGGTGGATATACCCGCGAAACAGCTCTCCATACTTTTCAGATTCTATCCATATTATCAGGTACGCTTTTTCTTTATAATATAATATCTATAATTGGCAGGCTTTGCTCTACTGTTTATACGAGAGTTTTAGGTTTATCTACTTTTCTCTTTTCAGGTGCGGTACTTTTGTTTTTTGGCTATGTTGAATTTTATTCGATGTCTTGGGCTGTTTCAACTTTGTTTGTAAATCTTTCCTTAAAAAGTTTAAAAGAAAAACGTTATATTTGGCTTGCAATAGCAACATATATACTGTCCTTGTTAATACATCTTCAAGCAATTTATTATCTCCCCGGACTAATATATCTTATTATCCAAAACATAAAAAATCAAAGATTGAGAAAAATCGGTTACATTTTATTTGCTATAAGTGCTGTTATTGGAACAGTATTTCTTATTTGGTTGTACAAAACAAAAATTGAATTTGAAGTACTTATTTTGCCGTTATTAAATGGAAGACCAATAGCACCTGATTTTACAGTTTTTAGCAAATCTCATTTAATAGAACTTGCTAATTTAATTTTGCTCGTACTTCCCTGTAGTTTAGCTTTAATTAGTTTATGGTTTGTAAAAGGTAAAAAAAGTTTCCACAACTCAACGACCATGTTTTTAGCTTTTTTATCAATTGGTTCATTATTATTTTTAATATTATACGGAGCAGCGATTACAATGGGTCGTGATTGGGATATAATGTCTTTATGTTTGTTCGCACCATTATTACTGGTTTTATACCAAATTGATAATAGCAAAATAACCTTACCCAATCAAATAATTTTCAATTACATTGTTATCACTTTTTTTATAACATTTTCATTTTTAAGTGTTGGTACTCAAACTATACCTACCGAAAATCGTACTTATACTCTTCTCAATAATAGAAATAGAAACGGATGGATTGTTTATGCAAACTATTTTCTCTCAAATAACGATATTAATCGTTATAATAAAATCATACGGGAAGAAAGAGAACATTTTCCAAATTATTCGCTTCTAAAAAAAGCTTATGCTTATCTTGAGAGAGGTAATTATTCAAAAGCGATGGAAATTGCTCGTAAATTAGTAGAGAAAGATCCTTATCAACCGGATTTTCATCAAATTATTGGAAATGTTTATGGTGCATACAATAATTTTGAAAAAGCTGAATATCATTTCAATGTAGCAATGAGATTACATCCTTATCAACCTACTCTTATGAATGAATTTGGACAATTATATATGAAACAGGGTAAATATGATAAAGCTAAGGAAATTCTTAGAGAAGCTCATTGGCTATCACCAAAAACTACTTTTGTGTCAGAAGGGTTAGGATTAACTTATATTTATTTAAATCAGTTTGATATGGCAAATTTAGTTGCTGACTCTTTGTTCATTCAAGACAATAATTCTCCCGGTGGGTTGTTGATAAAGATGACAGTTGCTATAAACAAAGGCAATCTTAAATCAGCATCCTATTTTTACAAAGAGTATCTCAAATATGGCACACAAAGGTCAGACTATAATAGTATCAAGAAGTACTACCAATATCTTGCTGATGAGAATTGATATATAATATTATTTCTCTTTCTATATCACATATATACCCAAGCAGAACAGATTTGATTGATATAAGTCAAAGAGTTGGTATATTATAAGAGTCTGTCGCAGGGTGTACCAATAGTAATCAGGTTATTAAAGACCTGCCAAGGAAAGAATAGGAGAAACAAACTATGCCGTGTTTAGAAATATCACTGCCGAAAATTGATATTGGAACAAAAGAAAAACTGACTCACGCACTTACGAAAGTATTTGCCGAATCGACAAAATTTGGAGCCGAGATTTTTGGTATCCGATACCACGAATACGAAGCGGGGCAGTCTGCATCAGGTGGAGTTGTATGGGATGGGCGAAGCGGTCGACCATATCTGCACATGCTTTTGTACATCCCTCGTATCAACCGTGCGATGAAACAGATGTTGGTCGAAAAGTTTTCGACATCATTTGTCGAGACCGTCGGAAAAGAAAACTGGATTCCGGTCATACATATTTGCGAACATTCCTATGACAATGTCGGCGTTGAGGGAAAACTTTTGTCCGATCAATACGATGCCTGTGCTAAGAGTAAGTTTTATTATGATGTGGATGATGCCGAGTAGGAAATAAAATAAATGACTTGCCTATTGGATAAGACGGTTACTGCAATGACTTCTGTTGGAAGAAAGATAGTATGTTTTATCCAACTTCGAGTTTGCCTTTGGTGAGAATTTTGATATGCTGGATACATTCAAGATATATTTTTTCGGCTTGGAAGCGTGGAACTCTATCGGTAATAGATAAATCAAAAATCAAAATTTCTGATTTACCGTCAAAATACGACATCATCACATTTGGGACAATATTATCTTCTGAATTAAAATATATAGTCCGAAGTTTATCGGTTGTAGCGGTCTGAATCGGTTCAACCTCAGAAATCTCAATATTTTTGCCAAAATGTTTTCTGATAGCAGTGGTATCTTCTGTAATGAGCATATCAAGCGTGAAAGGTTTGTCTTTTGTTGTTTTGATTTTGAAAATATTGATTCCGATTATAACTGATGCATCGGCATACTTTTCTCCATTTGGGATAAATGCAAACGAATAACCGTCATCGGTGGACTCTACCGAATTCATCCGGTAGCCATCAGGAGGAGCAATAATATAATTATAAGATTTTCCCTCATAAAAGGCGGTGTTGTTATCAAGCAGCGAATCAGGCCCGGCAGCTGAAACAATATGAGTTGTGCAAATTATTATAAAAATTACAAGTATATGTCGCATTATCTTTTTATCGTCCGAATTATCAGTAACTTAATCTCTAAGAATATGGCAGGATAAAACAAAAAACAAGAAATTATTTACAGAAATGCTTGTCTCCGTAGACAAAACCGGCTATAATAGCTATAATGTATTGTGAAAAAATTAACTTAATGCAATATAAAACAATTAAACAACTGAGGTGAAAATGGCAGGTATAGTTGGTTATGGTGTACATCTTCCCAGACATCGCATTAAAGTCGAAGAGATTGCGAAAGTATGGGGGGCAGATGCACCCAGTTACAAAAAAGGACTGATGCTTCGTGAAAAATCAGTTCCTCCGCCTGATATGGATACTATCACATTATCAGTCGAGGCTGCTCGTAGAGCGTTAAAGCGTGCGGTCGTAGTTGATCCGACAGAAATTGGTGCAATTTATGTCGGTTCAGAATCACATCCCTATGCAGTGAAACCTTCCGGTACAACAATTGCTGATGCTCTTGGTGCAACTCCGGATATTCATTGTGCAGATTTTGAGTTTGCGTGTAAAGCCGGTTCTGAGGCAATGTTTGTTGCTATGAGCCATGTAAAAGCAGGCGAAATGAAATATGCATTGGCAATTGCCGCCGATACATCACAAGGTGCCCCATCTGATGCTCTTGAATTTTCTGCTGCTGCCGGTGCCGGTGCTTTTATCATGGGAACTGACAATTTGATTGCCGAGTGTGGAATGACACATTCGTATATGACTGATACTCCTGATTTTTGGAGACGAGAACATCAGTTCTATCCACAGCATGGCGGTCGTTTTACCGGTGAAGAGTCTTATTTTAAACATACCAAAGGTGCATCACTCGCTCTTTTGGAAAAATCAAATATGAAACCATCCGATTTTGCCTATGCGGTATTTCATCAGCCAAATGGTAAATTTCCACAACGGGTTGCTTTAGAACTTGGATTCACTCAAGAACAGATTGACCCCGGCTGGCTTGCTCCAACTTTAGGAAATACCTATTCGGGTGCCTCGCCAATCGGTCTCGCAGCGACACTTGATATTGCAAAACCGGGGGATTATATCTTTATGTGTTCTTATGGTTCCGGTGCAGGTTCTGATTCGTTTATTTGGAAAGTTACTGACCGCATTAATGAAGTACGTGAGAATGCTGTCTTAACCCGCAAACTTTTAGCTGAAAACTTGATTTATATCGATTATGGTACGTATGCCAAATATCGTCGTAAAATCAAGATGAATGATTAGGAGGGATAAGATTATGAGAACAGTTTGTATTGTTGGTGTTGGTATGAGTCAATGGGGTGAAGTTTGGAAACAGTCACTCCGAGACATTCACACTGATGCCGCCCTCAAAGCGATAAAAAATTCAGGCGTTGATCATATTGATTCAATGTATGTCGGATGTATGTCCGGCGGTATGTTTGTCGGACAAGAACATTTAGCTTCACTGCTAACTGATTATATGGGTATGCGTGGACTTCCGGCAACCCGGGTAGAGTCTGCTTGTGCTTCCGGTGGCTTGGCGGTTCGTTCTGCCTATATCGAAGTGGCATCCGGAATTTCTGATATTGTCATGGCATCAGGAGTTGAAAAAATGACTGATGTTGACGGTGATGAAGCGACTTATGCTTTAGCTGCCGCCGCCGATCAAGAGTTTGAAGTTTTCCACGGGGCAACATTCCCGGGACTTTATGCTATGATGGCACACGTTCACATAGCAAAATATGGTACGACTCGTGAAATGCTTTCGGCAATATCTGTGAAGAACCATAACAACGGTTCAATGAACCCTGTCGCACAGTATCCGTTTAAAGTTACGATGGATCAGGTTGCCAATTCTGTCATGGTTGCTGACCCGCTTCATATTCTTGACTGCTCACCTATTACCGATGGTGCCGCAGCGGCTATCTTGTGTACCGAAGAAATTGCAAAATCTTTAGGCAAACCGTATGTGAAAATTATTGGTACTTCTGTCGGTACTGATACTATTCAGCTTGCACAGCGTGCTGATTTAACAACTATTAAAGCTGCCACGATTGCTGCCAACGGTGCATTTAAGATGGCAGGTAAAACAATCAATGATATTGAGTTTTGTGAAGTGCATGACTGCTTTACAATTGCCGAATTGATGGTACTTGAATCAATCGGTAAATATAAACCGGGCAAAGCAGGCGAAGCTATTTTAGCAGGTGAAACAGCTCTTGACGGTGCTTTCCCTGTAAACACCTCAGGTGGTTTAAAATCAAAAGGTCATCCTGTTGGAGCAACCGGTGTTGCACAGGTTATTGAAGTGTACAAACAATTGACCGGACAAGCAGAAGGCGACCGGCAGCTCAAGTCATCACCGAAAATTGGTATGACACAGAATATGGGCGGCTCGGGCGGTTCTTCGGTTGTTCACATCATGGAGGTGGCGTAATGACTATGTTTAGCTCACGTAACTGGCGGGAATATCCGCACCGTTATCGGCGCGAAGCTTCCAAATTTACAAAAAGTGGAAAGACCTATCATCCTAAACGGTTGGTCGACCCTGAAACCGGTGATACCGAACAAACAACAGTGATTCTTCCTGATGAAGGAAAGATTGTTACCTATACAGTTATTCGTGTTGCTCCGTCTCAATGGGGAGATTTGTCTCCATACGGACTTGCAATAGTTGAATTGACCGATGGTACGAAAGTGTTTGGACAGTTAACCGATTGTGATGTTGATAAAATTGAAATTGGTATGGAAGTCCGTTTGGAATTCCGTCGGATTCAGTCTGAAGGACATCATGGTGTATTATCTTACGGACACAAGTTTGTCCCAAAATGGTTTTAGGAATATTGATTGTAGGGCAGGTCTTTCCGAGACCTGCCTGTTTCTTTGTAAGGCGGAACCTTTAAGAGGTTCCGTCTTTTTTTGAACTCCTTCTCGGGCTTGATAGTGCAACGCAGACGTCCTCGTCTGCAAAAGTTTAAAAACAACTTTTTCCTTGTAATTAAATATATCTCATAGCCTTACAGTAAAATGGGTTCGTTTTTTGAAATAGCGTTTTTTTAGTTTATCTGCTCCTTTTGATAAAATTATTTATATTGTTCAGTATCATATAAAACAGGGGAGAGTGTAAAATTACATTGATGATGTAGCGAATGTGTTAAGTGAGGTAATTGGCAATGAAAACTGGCTACCGATTATACATATCTGTGAACATCCCTATGACAATGTCGGCGTTGAGGGAAAACTTCTTTCTGACCAATACGAAGCCTGTGCCAAAAGCAAATTTTATTATGATGTCGGGGATGATGAATAAAATTTGTAGGGTGTTTAGCTTAACGCTTTGAGTTGGAAAGCCATGAGTTTGCAATGCTCAATCATTTACGCTTTAAAAGACTATTCATTTCATCTATATATTGTTTAGCTTTTTCAGGTATTGGTGTATTATTTGCTATATTGTCCAATTTTGACATACCTATTGGGTCTAAAAATTGAGGTCCCATAATCTTTATGAAGTGGTAACTGGTATGAAAGTTTGTTCTAGAAAAGATAAGAGCTTTTTGTATGTCTGCATCAGGATTCTTTGCAAGAAATTTTTGACGGCTATAAACTTCAAAGGCTGAATGAATAGCAATGACTTCAAACATTGTATAGAGTGATTTTGGAGGTATTTTAGTCATTTTATTTATGCTATTATTGGAATTATCTGATTTGTTATGTGTGTTCATAGGGAACTTAGAATTAAACACTTCAAACATCCTTTTTTGAGATTCTTCACTAAGATTATCTATAATTGATAGAGTTTCGGCATTTTTATTTATTGTATCTGCATATAAGTTCTTCAATTTAGCATCTTCATGCAATTATCGTTTTTCAATTTTTCTTTTAAGTAAATATTTTCCAAGTCCTTGAACCCATACCATCCAACTAATTAGGATAGAAACTAGTACACCAATAAGTTGGTACTTTAATAGGAAATCCAAGATAGATTGAATTTGTTCCAATTTAAATTCCCTCTGTTACTCATTTAAAACATTGTCTTTATTTATTATATTAAGTAAATAATTTGATAGTGCTGAACACCAAATCAATATAAATCGAGCATCTTCAAGAGTTGGTTCGCCATCACCTTTCATCAATCCGTGTCTAATTCCATCCGCAGAGGCAAAGTTATATAACTTCTCAATACTAACTTTGAAGTCTTTGTGTAATCCTGCATCTTTTGATATATGAGGCAAAACACTTTTTAAAGTACCGTTTTTATTCTTTCCAATAATCTTAACAACAGTTTCAACTGCACTTATTGATTCTTTGATACAATTTCGGTAATTTGGCTTTTGCTTATCTGAAATACTTTTAATTGCATTTGATATTTGGTGATTAACTTCTTCATGTGGAGTTCTCATTGCTTTTTCAATTGTCTCTATTTCAATATTGTTAGTTATTGGAGCAATTAGACCGTCTACAAAGCGGTATCCAGAATTTTCTCTTTCAAATATTAAATTACAATCTTTGACAAACTCACTTGATTGTCCTCTTTGTACTTGGTCAGCTAAAGGAACGATAAATTCTATGAGCCCATATACTTTGTGAAATGTTAAATTATTAAATTTAGTTTGAAGAAGAGTAATCGCTGCATGTGCATGAAATGGGATTTCTTGAGTTGGTAATTTTAAACAATCCATCCATATCGTTTGGAATATCTTTTTGTATGGCTCTATTAAGGCATTAAAAAGAGTGTCTTCTGCATCTTCAATACATGAATTCCAATAATACCGATTTAGTATATTCCACAGGCTGTTTCTAAGGTCATCATCCATTTCTTCTAACTGGACGATTTTTTCCGGTTCAAAGCCCATTCTTTTTGAAAAATCCATCTATATATCCTCTAATTTTATTTAACATATAAGAATTTTCAGTTATCGGCAATCTCTTTTTTATGTGATCTTCAAAATAACATCATCTTGTATATTGCAGGATGAAACAAAAATTCATACCCCCCATATAATTTTGTATACGTAAAAATGGCGATGCCTTAAATTCTGTCTATGCCTTAGTCGACTGTAACGATTTCTACGTATCGTGCGAACGGGCTTGTTGAAAAAGACAATAAGTTTTTTTATATCTAATATGTTCCCCCAAATTATAAAACAAGAGTGAAAAGGCTCCGATTACTACTGACAATTACCCGCTATCTTAATGAATGGTAATTACTTTACTTTAAAGCCCTATTTCGTTATATTAAAAATCTGTATTAAATTAAGATACACTTAATTGATAGATAACAATCAGTTATAAGGAAATTCGATTTTGAAAAAGAAAATACGAATAGGAAACGCCGGCGGATATTGGGGAGATGATCTCTCTGCTTTAAAGAAGCAATTGACCGGTGGTCCGCTCGATTATATTACAATGGATTTCCTTGCTGAAATCACGATGTCGATTTTACAAAGACAGCAGAAAAAAAACCAAGAATTAGGATATGCCGCTGATTTTTTAACCCAACTCGATGAATGTCTGCCTTTGATTGTTAAAAAAAATGTGCGTGTTATTTCAAATGCCGGTGGGATAAATCCAATTGGTATGGGTCGTAAAATTATTGAGCTCGCTAAATCTAAAAATCTTGATATAAAAGTCGGTGTTGTCTATGGCGATGATATTGTAGATCATCTTTATGAACTGACAGCAGCAGGTGAACGGTTTACCAATATGGAAACCGGCGAGGACTTTTTTAAAGTTCGTTCAAAGATAACATCAGCAAATATTTATCTTGGAGCTGAACCGGTTGTGAAAGCTCTTGATGCCGGTTGTCATATTGTTGTAACCGGTCGGGTCACCGATACCGGAATAACACTGGCACCGATGATTCATGAGTTTGGCTGGGCGATGGATGATTGGGATAAGATGGCATCGGGAATTATTGCCGGTCATATTATTGAATGCGGTGCTCAGGCGTCGGGGGGGAATATTACTGACTGGGAAGATGTGAAAACATTTTATAATATCGGCTATCCGATTATCGAGATGGAAAAAACCGGCGAATTTGTTGTTACAAAACATAAAAAAACCGGCGGGTTGGTTTCTGAAAAAACGGTGAAAGAACAATTGGTATACGAGATGGGCGACCCTGAAAATTATATTTCACCGGACGGTATTGCACGGTTTGATACAGTGAAGTTAAAAGCTGACGGGAAAGACCGTATAAGAGTTTTTGGTATAAAAGGGAAACCGGAACCGGACAATCTTAAAGTATCAATGTCGTTTGAAGATGGTTGGAAATCAAATGGTTCAGTTTTAGTCTGCGGTCCAAATGTGATAAAAAAAGCTGAGACAGTTGCTGATATTCTCTGGGATAAATTAAAACATAAATATGAAGATACTCGTACCGACGTAATCGGTACCGGTTCAATCTGGCCGGATAGTTTACAAGGGGGAAAAACAAATGAAGTATATCTTCGGTTTGCCGTTCGAGATCGTGACTTCAACAAAGTAAATGATTTTGGAAAAGCATTATCGACATTAATTTTATCGGGTCCATCCGGCATGGCAGTTACTGCCGGCGGTCGTCCAAAACCTTCTCGGGTTGTTGCCTACTGGCCTGCTCTCATGCACCGCAGTAGAGTTAATGCCAAAGTTCTTACCATTGACACTGCAAACAGTGAAGACTTCTTTGAAATTTCATTCCCGATACGCGTGCAGTCTCAATTAGCACTTAATGGAGTTACGGGTAAGCCTGTCGCAGCAAAAAAGAGAAAACCGACAGGAGCATTAAAGTCAGTCAAATTGAGACAAATTTGCTTTGCACGTTCAGGTGATAAAGGGGATACATGCAATATTGGTGTTCTTGCCCGTACTCCAGAAATATATGATTGGATAGTTGATAACCTGACCTCAACAAAAGTGAAACAATTTTTTAAAGGTATTACATTTGGGGATGTTGACAGGTATGAACTTGACAATATTCATGCTCTCAATTTTCTATTGGAAGAAACATTAGGAGGTGGCGGAACTACTTCGTTGATGGTTGACCCGCAGGGGAAAACATTATCGCAGGCTCTGCTTGAAATGGAAATAAAAATACAGATCGGAAGAGCGTCGTGTAGGGAAAGAGTGTAGATCTCGGTGGTCGCCGTATCATTAAAAAAAAAAAACAAAAAGTAAAAATAAAATATTTTGGGAATCGCACCGCACAACCTCACCAATACATCTTATCCTTCTCCTACTCTTCTTTCT
>CALCCW010000023.1:0-7062 GCA_937900185.1 uncultured candidate division Zixibacteria bacterium
ATAAAGAGAGAATGAAAGGAGAGAAGACAAGAGAAAATAGTGGTAAAGAAGAAAAAGGAAGAGTAAGAATAATCAGAGGGAAAAAAAAAAGAAAAAAAAAAAATAGTATTTTTTTTTTTCAAGCAGAAGACGGCATACGAGATATATCAGTGTGACTGGAGTTCAGACGTGTGCTCTTCCGATCTACTGTAAATATAATAAATCAAATCTCACCGCAGAAGAATTTAAACAGCTTCATGAAATAGTAAAAGCAAAAATTGGCTCTGACTTTCTACCCGAAGTTGGTCTTGAGTTGATAAATATTTTATATGACACTATTACTATTATTAAATCAGTAACTCAGAGTTGTTATGTGCTTATTTTTAATGAATCCGGCGAAGATAAACTCATGCTTCAAAATTGTCTTGGAAATCTTGGCTTTGAAGCTGAATTTGTCTCGTCTGTTGATACTCTCATGGATTGTCATAAAAAACGTAAAGCAGATATTTTGATTATTGAAGCAGTTGGCTCTGTCCTACAAGTCTCTGATGTTGTAAATAAAATTGAAGATCACGAAATAAATTTTGACGATGTCATAACATATCTTCTCACTAACAATGACAGCATGTTTGAATTAACCGGATTACTTCAAAAAGGTATTGAAGATATTTTTTCTGCTGAAAACGACCTTGATCCATTTTTAATCAAAATTATTAGAGCAAGAAAAAGGATTATCGACAATTCAAAAAAACAAATATTGATGCTTGAGAAGATGGGTACTTTTGGATCTCTGGCTGATATGAATTTGATTGATTTACTGCAAACGATGAATGGAAGCGGCAAGACATGCCTGATTAGTGTGACTGCTCAAAGCAATCAACTTACAATTTATGTACATAATGGTATTATTATTTACGCTGAAAACAATATTGTTCAGGGCGAGAAAGCAATTTTTAAGGGAATGGAATGGAACAAAGGTATTTGGAGTTTTGACCCGATAGATGTTTCTGAACTGCCACAACCAAATGTCAATCGACCTATTAACAGTATCCTCCTTGTGGGTTGTCAATATATGGATGAATCACAAAAAATCGATACTGATTCCGAACTTAATCTTGATGAGACTTTTAATCTCTTAGAATAACTTGATCCTGCCTATCTTTCTTTATATAAATTAATATTATAAATTTTCAGTTCCTTTCTTATTAAATTAGTGATTGTAATTCGTTTAAATATTCCTTTCTATGAGCACAGAAATAATAAATATACAAGTGAGGAATTATGGAACCAAAAATAATTAAAAAAGATACTTTTCAAATTATAGGAATACAGTTCCGAGGTAACAATGACAACAACGCATGTCCAAAACTATGGGACAAATTTATTCCAAGAATGGGTGAAGTTATGCCATTTGTTACACAACCGGTAACATCTTATGGTGTTTGCTCTGATTTTGATATGGAAGAAAATATTTTCACATATACAGTGGGCTTTCAAGTGAAAGATTTAAGTACTATACCACCTAACATGATATCGTTGAAAATACCCGAACAAAAATACGCTGTTTTTACATGCAGTCTGCCGACTATTATAAAAACAATTGAACACATCTATAAAAAATGGATCCCCTCATCAGGGCTTGTTGAAAAAGTCAAATTTCCTGTCATTGCGAACGGAGTCCGCGAAAGTTCGCCTAGGCGAATGGCAATCTCATGTTTTTGTTAAGCACTAAGTTAGAGATTGCCACGTCTCGTTCGTTTTCACTCACTCGACTCGCAAAGACTGAATGGAGGGTTTATCAACAAGCCCATCAGAGTACATCAGAGCAAGTGGTCCCGAGTTTGAACTTTATGATGACAACTTCAACCCTGAAGAACCTGAATCAAAGTTGTATATTTATATACCTGTGATAAAGAAATAGATGTAGTTTTTAGATGTATCGATTTATTTGCTCTAACTGTTTCTGCACTGGTTTCCGTCTTCGACGGAAAGGAGTTGTGGAGAATTAAAATAACAATTTAATTTTAAAAAAAACAATATCGGGTTTCTCTCAATTATATTTTTGGGAATTGGAACGCCTACCTAGACTTGAAAGTACCTTTCATCTACCGGAAAACTCTATTCCCTACTTGACAATTATCTATTTTCATCGATATTCGCATTATGTATTCAAACAACCGAAAGAAACAGATTGTCTAAACCAAAAATAATCGTTATAGGTGCGGGTCCGTCGGGCATGTTTGCCGCCGGCGAAGCATCAAAACTGGGAGCCGAAGTTACTATCCTTGAGAAAAAACCACTTCCGGGAATCAAACTCCGCATAACCGGCAAAGGACGATGTAATCTTACCAATATTGCACCTATCCCCCAGTTTATCGAACGATTTGGCAAAAATGGAAAATTTTTGCGGCAGGCATTTAATGCTTTTTTCTCCACCGATGTTGCAAGAATTTTTAGCGAGATGGGTGTAGATATACAAACTGAACGAGGCAGTCGGGTATTTCCAAAGGGGAATGATGCTCCGGCGGTTGCCGATGCCTTAGTTCGTTGGACTAAGAAACAGGGGGTGACGATTAAAACTGACACTACAGTTACTGAAATTTTGACAGATAATAAAAAAATAGTCGGAGTCAAAACAAAAAATAAAGAATATCATGCTGACCGTGTTATCCTGACTACCGGAGGGAAATCGTATCCGGTGACAGGATCCACCGGCGACGGGTATAATTTTGCCAAGTTTCTCGGTCATACAATTATTCCGGTACGTCCTGCTTTGGTAACACTTGAGGTAAAAGGAAATATTGCAAAACGTTTGGATAAACTTCATTTAAAAAATATCAATGCCCGTGTTTTTGCCGAAGGTAAAAAAACAGGAGAAAAATTTGGTGAGCTTTTTTTCAGGTCAAATACTTTAGCAGGACCGATTATTTTATCACTCAGCCGTAACATTGTTGACCAAATAAACGATGGTGTTAAAAATATTATTTTCAGAATAGATTTAAAACCTGCCTTGGATAATAAAAAACTTGATGCCCGCCTGCTTCGTGAATTTCAGACAAACTCCAAAATCCCAATTGCAATCATTTTGGAAAAACTGCTTCCTATGCAGTTAATAGAAATTTGCTTAGAGCAAACATCTATTCCGTATGATTTGACGGGTTCACAGATAAGAGCAGACGATAGAAAACAACTTCGCTTGTGGCTCAAAGATTTTAAAATGGAAATCACAGGGTATCGACCTTTTAAAGAAGCTATTATTACGCAGGGTGGAGTAAATATCAAAGAGATTCATCCCAAAACGATGGAGTCCAAACTGATTTCCGGTTTATATATAGCAGGAGAACTTTTAGATATCAACGGTGACACCGGCGGGTATAATCTACAGGCATCATTTTCAACCGGTTGGCTCGCAGGACATTCAGCGGCACTTTCCTGTCTGGAATAATCTTGAATAGCATTATTTTTAATATGCGACAGATAGAATACCTTTTACCTTGTCATATATATCAATCTAATTTAATATGGCAAGATTCTTTGTAGGTATCTAACACAATCGTTGTGCGGGTCGATACTACTGTTTCGATAACACCGATTTTTTCACGCAGTAAATCTGAAAGACCTTTAGTATCTTTCACCCGAACTTTAATTAAATAGCAATCTTCCCCGGCAACATTGTACACTTCCTGTATTTCTTCAATCTCGGCAAGTTTGTGTCCGGTGTCCCACCCATTGACCTGTTCATTGGTTGTAACATATACGAATGCTAAAAGGTTTTTTTCTACTTTGACAGGGTCAAGACGAGTTTCAAATTTTTTGATGACACCTTTGTCTTTGAGCTTTTTAATCCGTTCAGAAATAGCCGATGGAACCATACCGATATCTCCGGCAATATCTTTATTGGCTCGGCGACCATTGTCTTGTAATACATTTAGAATTTTCTTATCTGTTCTATCAATCATAGCTATCTCCTTTTGTATATTTATCTATGAATAAATAATAGCTTTGTTTCAAATAAGCAACACTATTATTCGTTTTTATTAAATTATCTATGAATCATATACACTTCATTATACTATTCTGCTAATTTTATTCTTTATTTATTATCTCTGTTGCTTTATTTGATAGAACATTATTACAAACTGAAGGTTTTTACTTGTAAAATACCAAACATTTTGTACCTTATTAGATAATTATACAATTACATACGCAATAATATAATATTTCTTCCGATATATATATGATATAATAAGATTAAAAAAACGTTGAGGAGTTTTGCACCATGTCTTTCAAACAACTTACTACAATTATTTATTTTCTCTTAATTACAGCAAGCATATCAGCCCAAGTGCCAAACACAATTAATTATCAGGGTCGTTTAACCGATGCATCAAGCTCTCCAGTCGCTGATGGTGCGTATTTAGTCAAATTTATCATTTATGATGCCCCTACCGCAGGAACTGATTTATGGAACACAGGTTTTCAAACTATTAATACCGTTGATGGTTTATTTACGTATCAGTTGGGAAGTAATGTTACTTTACCATCTGGTATCTTTTCAGACACCAATAGATATTTAGGTATTACAGTTGGTACAGACCCTGAGTTATCTCCTCGTACTCGGTTCAGTCCTTCTTCCTATGCTTTTAATGCTGCTACAGCAGATAATGTAGCTTGGTCACATATCAGCAGTATGCCGTCAGGATTTGCAGACGGAGTTGATAATGAAGGTATTTCACAATTAGGTGATACTTTAAAAGGTTCTCTTTATTTTGATGGTGATAATAACGGTACAGACGATGGAAGTATTCGTATTACCGGTAATGTTTCAGATTTGCTTTTAAAAGATAATGGAAATTTGAAATCTATGATTTGGGGTGATTCTTATGGAGAAGTCGATTTATATAATACCAATGGAGATTTATCTGCCAAACTGCGTGCCGGTAGTGGAGGTGATTTGTTATTATCAGACAATTCGGGGACTAACACAATAAGATTGTACGGCAATTCAACCGGTAATAATTCCGTACAATTACCTACGGATGCTGTAAACAGCAATGAAATACTTAACGAATCCGGTATTACATCATCTCTTCAATCTTTCTTTGTAAGTTTAACAGATACTTTGAACATGACAGATATTGTAACAACTTCAATAACAATACCAGCTCCGGGATATATTTTTCTGTATTCTAAAAGTTATGTTGTTTTCCAAAATTCTACAAATGGTAATTTCGCTTATTTACAGATAGATGAATCAGCCGGAGGGGGATCAATTTCTTCATATTTGACCCTTGTTGGAGATGATAACTTTGTTTCTATTAAGCAATTCTTTCGTTCTGCTAATTGTCATAGGGTTTATTATAAACCTTCAGCAGGAACTTATACTTTTAGAGTTGAAGGTAAAAAGAATGATATTATTGGTGCTGATGTTAGCGTTTACAATTCGATACTAACTGCCATATATATTCCTACCTCTTATGGAACAGTATCGGCTGTTAGCTCCCAACCACCTACCGATGCTGAGGCAACCCAAGTAACTATGACAAATCCTGACGGAACAACTTCACAAGGCTATAAATATGACCTGAGAGATGTTGAACTGAGAGTTAAAAAGGCTGAGGTTGAACTTTTAAAAGCACAACATGAACGAGATGCCCTGTTTCTTAAAAACCAACGTAATCGCAATGATGAAACAAACAAATAATATAATTCATTAAGGAGTAACAAATGTCATTAAAACAAATTTTTACAATCATCTGCTTTCTGCTACTTGCGGTTTCTATTTCAGCCCAAGTACCAAACACAATTAACTATCAGGGACGTTTAACAGATGCATCAGGTTCTCCGGTAGCAGACGGAGCTTACCTTGTCAAATTCATCATCTATGATGCCGCTGTTGGTGGGGCAGACCTTTGGAACACTGGTTTTCAGAATATTACCACAAATGGAGGTTTGTTTACCTATGAATTAGGGAGCAATATTGCCTTACCAGCGGGAATATTTGATGACACAACCAGATATTTAGGAATTACAGTAGGAACTGATGCTGAATTATTTCCACGCTCAAAATTAAATACTGTCCCTTATGCTTCAAAAATTGACGGTTCAAAATATGTGAGTACAATCGGTGATACTATGTCAGGAAGTCTTGTATTTCAAAATGGTGGCAATACAAGAGGAATTATTACATCGGAATCTAATGTAGGCACAGTTAAATTGTTTGGTTTTGCCAATCTATTAAATGCTTACCTTATAGCTGGTAGTTTTGGTGAATTTTTATTATATGATAATAATGGAACTCGAACAGTTGATCTTGGTGCAGGTTACAATACTGGAGGATATCTCTCCTTATCTGATCCAATTGGGGCAGAGGACATATATTTGAATACTAGAGCAGCAGGAAATTCAACCGTACTCTTTCCCAATAATGCAATTGACAATACCGAAATATTAGATGAACCGGGGATTGCTTCAAATCATTCCTCATCATTAAAAACTTTCACAACAACTATGCAGGATTTAGTTACTGTATCAATTACAATTCCTACGAGTGGATATATTTATGTTACTGGCCGAAGTTGGGTTCGACATAATGCAATGACAGGATATAATGTAGCTGTCTTACAAATTGATGAAACTGCTGGTGGAGCTCTAATTAATCCGTATTACAATTTGTCAGGTCCAATAAGTGGTACAAATAACCAAATTGTCTATCCTTTTTTTGTTGATAGAGTATATTTTAAAAATGCAGGTACATATACATTTAGACTAGAAGGAATGGGAGGTGCAACAGGAACTGATATTGATGCTTATAATCATTGGATAACAGCTATGTTTACTCCTACCTCTTACGGCTCAGTAGCAGCAAGTAGCCCACTCCCACCAACAGATGCTGAGGCTGAGATGGTAACATCTACAAACTTAGACGGTTCTACCTCACAGGTTTACAAATATGACCTTCGTGACTTAGAGCTAAAAGCTAAAGCAACTGCCCTCAAAGCAAAAGAAGCAGAATTGGAACTACTCAAAGCAAAACAGCAGCAAAATGCAAACCAATAATAAGTATTGACAGAAAAATAGTAT
>CALCCW010000024.1:0-7450 GCA_937900185.1 uncultured candidate division Zixibacteria bacterium
CTATATCGGCACCATATTTAGGCTGTGTGTTTTTATCAGGAGATATTTCTGCTGTTTTACTTTTCTTTTCTTTGTTTGGCAACAGTTGTTTGTTTGTTGTAAGTGCTTTTTTGGTTTTTATCTCATTTTTTTCAAGTAAATCTTTATCTGATTTTTTTACATGTTGAGGCTTTGGAGCTGTTTGCGGCTTGGTTTGCAAATTATCTACCGTCTGTTTGACTGCTAATGGAACTTTTTCTTTGGCATCTTTTTTTATTTCATCAGAAACAACTTTTGGCTCCTCTTTTTGTTCGACAACTCGACCAACAGACAAATCTTCATCAATTGCAGTATCCTTTATTCTCGGTGCGGTATACCCAATAACATGTTTAATTCCTGTCTTTGGAGCCTCTTGCCTCAGAAGCTCATCACCTGAGTCTTTCTGTTCAAAGGCAAAAAGAGCAACCAGTACCAAAGATGCTGCCACGCCGGTCAATTTCCACCAAAGAGACACAGAAGATTTTGATTTACCGACAGAAATAATAGTTGCATCTGTTTGAGAACTTAAAGCAGATTCAATTTTTTGAGCTGATTGTTCCCAATAATCACTATCCGATAAGTCTGATTTTTCGGCAATCAGGTTTTCAAGTTTTTCCAATGCAAGCAGATGTTTTTGGCATTCAGAGCATCCATCAATATGTTCTTTGACAATAACAAGCTCTTCGTTTTTAAGCTCATTATCAAAATATGCCGACAATCTGTCTATGTAAAATTGATGTTCCATAATTGTATCCGTTATAATAAATCTTTCACAGCATCCAAAAGCATTTGTCTTGCCCGATAGAGTCGCGAGTCAACAGTACCGGGAGGAATTTTCAAATAACTTGCAATTTCCGCATAATCCATTTTTTCAAAATGACGAAGAGTAAAGACGGTTCGGTATTTAACAGGAAGAACAGAGATTGCTTTATAGAGCCGTTTTCTGTTTTCATCATTTAAAAGTTTATCCAAAGCACCCAAATCAGCAGATTGCGGGTCAAAGCCGACTTCGGTCATTTTTTCAAGTGATTCTTTTTTCTGCTCTCGCTGAATCAGATTATACGTTAAGTTTCTTGCAATAGTGGCAATCCATGGATAGAAAGCATATCCGGTTTTAAAAGTCTGGATTTTTTGAAATGCTTTCACAAATGTTTCCTGTACAATATCTTCGGTTGTATCAAAAGAGTTGACAAGTCCATAGACAAACCGAAAGAGCCGTTTTTGATGTATCCGAATGAGTTTACCAAAAGCGGTTTTATTGCCATTTTGGGCAGATTCTATTAACTTTTGTTCATCACTCTTACTTCCGATAGTATATACCTTTAAACTGTCTGAATCTTCCGATTTTTTTTTATTCATTATTTAGCTTTAGCTCCGGTTAAACTCATCGCTAAAACCTCAAGAGTCATAACAGGAGTCATACCAAAACGCCGTAAATTTGCATCGGCTTCGGCTATTTGCATAATTATGTGTTCAAGCTGTTGATTACTGTATTTTGCTGCTTGAGTTTTAAATTTAGCAACCATCCAACCACGATTTCCTATCGGTGGTTTTCCATTTCTGACTAAATAAAGCGTAGAAAAATGCTGCTGCAAAAGAGTCATCAGCACCACAGGAGAATTTCCCTCAGCAATAAGCTGTTTGAGCATTTGTAAAACTTTTGAGGTTTGACGAGCTACAACATAATCTGCTATTTCAAAAACAGTAAAGACTTCAAAACCGTTTACAAGATTTTTGACATCGGTGAATTCAATTGAACCATCTTTGCCGACATAATCAATCAGCTTAGCAAGTTCAGTTTCAATAGCTCCCCGGTTTCCTGCCAAAAGATCAGCCAAGAAATTTTTTGCTTCATTTGATATAGAGATATTTTCTTTTTTGAGTTTTGTTTGAATTTGCACATTCGTTTCATTGCGGGTCAGTTTATTAAATTCAACAACAACTGCTTCTTTATTCATATTTTTTATAAATGCTGAACCTTTGCGGGGTGCCTTTGATGACGGCGAGCTAAATATCACCATCCTGTTGGGGTCAACCGGTTTTAGTATCGAAAGAATTTTCTGAATTTCTTTTGGTCTAAAAGATTGGAAATCAGTAATAACAAAAACCTGTTTTTCTCCGAGCATCGGTATCATAGCAAGTTCGGTGAGAATATCGCCGGACTTTGTTTTCTTCCCGTCTATTTTCCGAAAATTAGTTAAAAACTGTTCATCGGGTAGAAACTTATGCGAGATAAATCGTATAGCTTCAGTTATCCGATAATCTTCAGAACCGAAAAAATAGTAAACCGGCTTAAATTTTCCGCCGATCACATCTTGCAAGAGTTGTTTAGGATTTGCCATACATGCTTAGTATACGGCTAAAGACATTTTGTCGTCAATCAAAAAGCTGTTGAAATACCGGATTTTCATCCACCGCAATCCATTCGAGCGAAAAACGGTATTTATTGCGGTATTTTGCTGTTTTTCCTAATAAATTTGAGAATTTCATCGGAGAAACTTCTCTTTGATTCACTTGGTTAATAATTTTGACATTATTACCATAAATCTGATAGGTATTATTGGAGAAATATTTCTGGTTTCCGTCAATAAATTCCAATAACGCCAATAATGATGCATAATCTGAGTGATCATCATCAACACCGTCAAATGGTGCCTTAAATTTTATGCCCAGTTCCGGTATTGAAAACAGAACAACGGCAGATTGGTCAATTTCGCTATCGACCGGAAGTTTATATGATCCAAAGTAACATTCCATAAATAACAGATAATGCAACTGCTGTGCCTCATTCGGACTATATTGTTAAGTGTTTGTTGTAAAATATGTTATGAATATTTTATTATAAATATTTAGATTGAATATGCATGTAAATACATAATTATTCCAATTTTGTACTATTTTTATTGCATGTTTTATAAACATATCCGTCATTTCTGTATATGGTTTAAATGGTTTGAATCCTCTTAAAAAGGTGTAAAATGAAAAATCTAATAAAATTACTGATTACGGTTTCTCTGCTTATCTTAAGCGGATTGCTTAGCTGCGGTAAAGATAATCCATTGGTTGCACCAACAGAATTCACCATTGATAATTTTCCCCATGAAATAGGAACAGTCTGGCAATACCAAAAAGATGATAGAATCAGTATGACAACCGATACAATTTATGTACGTATAGATGATACTACCAGAATTACCGATGATTCGTTGTTGGTTTATGTTGTGATAACCGATTTTGTCACTGCCCTTGCGGGTCCGTATGATACCAGCTATTGGTATTTTTCAGATGATACTTTAAGCTATTACAAATATGAAACTGATACGTTTATAGTCAAACGTAAAGTTATTTTCCCAATAGAAGATGGTGCTGTTTGGAATTCAGAAGTTTTTCCCTTTGATTCAAACGAAGTTATCGAAAACAGAGCTATAACGATATTAGGCAAAACCTATCAGAATGCATTTCATATTTTACGTACCGCCAGTGTATTCAATGAATACTATACTGATAATTTTTGGTATGTACCGAATATTGGTTTAATTAAGTCAGATGAAAATCATATTTTATGGACTACTACAAAAGATGAAACTTTGTCGTTGATTTCATTTCATCAACCAGACAGTTTAAAGCTGTCTGACTTTCCTGTTCAAGTAAAAGCGTCCTGGACATATAAAGTTTATAACAATTTAATAGATTGTTTTGGCGATTGTTATGATACCTGTACAGTTACTATTATGGATTCTGTGTATAACGGTCTTGGTTCAATAAAAGAAAATTGGATGTTTGATTATCCGGGACAGGAAAGAATTGCGAATAATACTTTAAATCAAAACATACTTTTTTTACAATGGCAACACTATCCTGTCTTTTTTTCATTAATATTTCCTCTCAAAGTAGGTCAAATCTTTGAGCCATCCCCAGGTAAAAGTTCATCATATAAAATATTAGGACGTCAAACTATATTAACTTCTGCAGGAACTTTTAAAGATGCATACTATTTAAAAGGAAGTTCAGGGGATTGGTATGATGGATCTTTAGCTGTGTTTGATATTTGGATTGCTAAAGGTTTTGGAATTGTAAAAATTTCTTATCATACTACTACTAATAATAGCTCTGATAATGATATGACTTGGGAACTAAAATCATACAACCCAAGTAAACCGATAGAACCTTTTACAATTGATAAGTTTCCAAACTACGACAATTTGAGTTGGACCTATCAGGTGTTTGATAATAACTCACAACTTTATGACACTCTACTTGTACAAGTCGCCGAGTCTTCCACTGTTGCTGTGTGGAGTTACTCAACTCAAGATACATTATGGCAGGAAGTAGTTTCAATTGAAGGAACTGTCGCAAAATTCTTTCATCCAAACAATATGATAGAACCGTTTAAATCGTATCAATTCCCGATAGAATTAGGTAACAATTGGACAACCTATCCGACAGGAAATAGTTCAACAGTTCTTTTTGCTACTCCTTTGACAATACCTGCCGGACGGTTTTTCCCCTGCTATGCAATTGAGACAGTTTACAGAAATGATTCATCAGTTACTCAAAGAGAAATAGATTGGATAACCCCGTCTGTCGGCAGTATTCAAAAAACTATTATTAACGAGAATCTTGGCATAGATGAAAACTGGCGGTTGATAGATTATTCCAATCCGTAATGCTTATTGAAATGTATCATATTTTGCCTGAGCATAACGGTCGGTCATACCGGCGATATAGTCAGAAATTACTATCTCTTTTTTCTCATGCTCAAGCATATTTCTAAACCTTGGAGGAAGTAATGTCGGCTCTGCCATCAATGTTGCAAATATCAGTTTTATAATTTCCTCTGCCCAGTCAGCCATATCAAGCAGTTTTTGATTTTTATACAATTTCTGATTTAAAAACTGCTTTAAATCGCCAACTATAATTGCATTGGCATCAGAATATCCACAGAGTTTTTCTTTACATTTTCTGACATCATCAATAGATTTGATATCATGCTGTACCAAGCGTAGTTTTGTTTCATTGACTAAATCGGTCACCATAAAATCCAAAAGTGAACGTACCAAGGCATACCGCTGTCGATCATCTTCTTCTGAAAGATTGGCAACCAACTTACCCAGCTGCAGATATTTCCAAAACCCAAGCTGACGTAAATCATCAGGACTTATAATCCCCGAAGATAACCCATCATCGATGTCATGGGCGTTATAAGTAATTTCATCAGCTAAATCAACAAGCGACGCTTCAAGAGATGTCTTTTCATCGGGATGGAACTCATCTGAAACTATATGATTTTTGGTTTCATGTTTTGCTATTCCTTCACGAACTTCATAAGACAAATTTAACCCGGGATAGTCTTCGTATCTTTGTTCAAGCAAATCAACAATTCGCAAAGACTGACGGTTATGATTAAACCCGCCAAAATCTTTGAGCAAATCGTTTAACACATCCTCACCCGAATGTCTAAAAGGTGTATGCCCGACATCATGCACCAATGCAATCGCCTCAGAAAGATCTTCATTTAACCTTAAAATCCGAGCAAGTGTTCTGCTGATTTGGGCAACCTCAATTGTATGAGTCAAACGAGTGCGGTAATGGTCGGTTTCATGGGGGATAAACACCTGTGTTTTGTATTCCATTCTGCGAAAAGCTGTTGAATGGATAATTCTGTCACGGTCACGCTGAAACGCTGTTCTCAAGGGGTGCTGCACAATTGGATACACCCGTCCTCTTGAATCTGCCGAACAGCAGGCATAGGGAGCTAAGACTTTTTTTTCAAGTTGTTCTATTGTTTCTCTTGAGTTCATGTTTGAAAGATAGTCAATTTTATCTAAAATATCAATTGTGTAATATCATTAAAAGAAAACTTATCGTATGAGTCAGACCCAAAACAGGATGATACGATGCATTATATATCACACTGTTGTCTTTCCATTTTAGCTTCATGCCTCCCCCAAACTCAACAGGAGTGGTTGAAAAACCAAACATCAGCGTTCCAACTTGAGAAATTTTGACTGATTCGCCAATGCCGTATTTATTTTCATCATCTGCTTGAGTAGAAAATGTAAGCGTAGTTTTGTATTTTTTTAATCCAGGCAGTTCACCATAAAAAGTAAGTATTCGGTTTGCTTTTGGTGAGTTTTCTGTCAAAGATGGTCTGTTGAGATTTTCTAATACTGAACTAAAAATAAAATCTTTATGTCTTACTTGTACAGACAGCCCATAAGAAATTTTATTTACAGAATTATATCTCTTATTAAAATCATGGAACTCTCCGGTTATAAAATTGCCAATAGTATAAAATGATTTTGAATATAAAACAGCAAGACGCATATTTTTTTGAGTATACAAATCAGGCTCTCCCGTTTGGGAAAAACCTGCTGCCAAAGAGAAGTTTTGCATTCTATAAGAAACAGCAGAATAGATAATATCTAACTCTTTTAAGTCATATTGCCGTGTATAACCAAAATCTACTGACAATTTTTCAGTTTGCTCAAGTGGAGTTCCTGACAGAAGTTGTTCCGATGGTGTAGGTGTCGACAAAACAACTGTTCCGCCTAAAGCGTCAGTGCGACTAGACGGAAAAATAAAAGATTCCGCTTTAACTGACCCAACAGAAAAAATAAGAGAAAGAATGAATATGAAAAATCTATCTTGCAATGACAATAGTCTCCTTTGTACTTTCTCCTTCTTCTGTTGACAAATAGAGAACATAGATTCCAATCGGGAGTCTTTCATTTTTATCATCAAGACCGTCCCATACTGTTTGATTTGGAATATACTGTTTATTGTCATAAAATAATTTAACAATATTCCCGCTCACATCGTACAACTTCAAAGTATACTTGTCAGAAAGTGGAACATCTAAACCTATAACAACATTATCTTCATACCCGTCTCCATCAGGAGAGATATATTTTGAACTCAGATTTATTTTTATAATGTTATCTATCTGAAATAAAATATTTTCATATCCGGGGGTTCCATTTGGTTCTGACGATCTCCCCCATTGGTATGAATCTGACTGTAAATCCCGACAAACCGTATAGTTCTCATCATATAACAAATTGTAGTTATACTTACCAGCAAGAATATGATAGTTATCTTGCAGCCTTATAATATCGCCATCATTATTTAAAGATGCCCAACTGTCGAGCTCTAATACAATTCCGTCGAACTGCAGATATTCATTAAGGAAATCAGCTTGAGATTTTGCTAAGACAACATATTGATTTGGTTCTATAAAAATCTGTTGTCTGCATATTTGATTCACCCTTAAAGCATCTCCTATAAGCCAATTTTGCAAATCAATCTGTTCGTTTGACCTATTATGAATTTCTATCCATTCCAGATCGGAAGAGCACACGTCTGAACTCCAGTCACACTGATATATCTCGTATGCCGTCTTCTGCTTGAAAAAAAAAAAATACCTATATAT
>CALCCW010000025.1:0-2230 GCA_937900185.1 uncultured candidate division Zixibacteria bacterium
GTCTTTATATTTTTTGTTTTTTTTTTTTTTAATGATACGGCGACCACCGAGATCTACACTCTTTCCCTACACGACGCTCTTCCGATCTATCTCGGTTTGTTTGAATATGACAAAGCAATTAACAATTTGCTTATAGCCCAATTTATTGAATCCAGACCATTTTATCTTGGTATGATTGATCTTTGGTTGGGAAAAGCGTATGCTGCTGCAGGTGACAACAAACTTGCCGAGAAATATTTAATCTCGGTTATTTCATCGGCATCAGCAGTATATCACCAAAAAGAAGCCAAAAAGATATTAGAACAATTAAAAAAATAGCAGCTGATGTTTAATTTCTTAAATACATCTATCCTTTTTGCCGCGGCAGCGGCATTAGTACCGCTGATTATCCATCTCTTTTCCAAAAGAAAAGTTACGGTTGTAGAGTTTTCATCGGTCAGACATTTAAAAGCAATGCAGAAACGGCAAGTGCGAAAGCTAAAGATTCGTCAGCTTCTTCTGCTGCTTCTCCGTATGCTTATTATATTTGTTGCAGTACTTGCATTTGCCCGTCCGACAACCGAGAGCGGTTCTATCGGTTCGCATGCATCTGTGTCGGCAGTTATTCTTTTTGATAATTCAGCCTCAATGAATCGGTATGTTACCAATGGGCAGCTTTTTGATATTGCCAAAAAGAGAACAGAACAGCTTTTAGATTCGTTTGAGGAGTCAGACCAAATTTTACTCATCCCCTTAGTTGGTTCAGAAAATCAATTTTTAGAGTTCCAATCAAAAGCGGTCGCACAAGAGATTTTAGAAAATACAACAATTCACTATGAATTTAAAACATTGCAGAGTTCGCTCTCAATTATCAAACAGCTCTTTGACCAAACATCAAATTTAAACAAAGAGCTGTATATTGTCACTGATTTTCAACGTACGATTCTTCCTGACAGTTCTATACTCAAAGATGTCGATGTCTCTTTATTCTTTGTAGAACTGCCTCTTGAAGATAATAAAAATCTTACTGTCTCATCGGTAAACTTTGGTGGTCAGTTAATTCTGCCCGGACATGATTTTACAATCTCTACTGAAATACACAACCAAGGTCAAGAACAACAGACCGATATTATCGCATCTCTTATTCTTGACGGCAGCCGAATTGCACAAACAGATTTCTCCATTGATGCCTCAAGCGATAAAACGATTCGCTTTATCCGTTCGGTATCATCAACCGGGTTTCATTCTGGATATGTTGAAATATCAGATGACAAATTCCAACTTGATAACAGGTTTTATTTTAGTTTTAAAATCCCCAATCAGTTCAATCTGCTCATTGTAGATGGTGACAATACCGGTGAGTTAATCAAACTTGCTCTCTCCCCATCACAGTCTATAAAACAATATTGGTCGGTTAAAAGAGCAACCCCAAATGAATTATCGTCAGTTAATTTTTGGAATTATGATGTTATCTTTTTAAGCGGTTCACCTAAATTATCAGACGGACATCTTCAAAGATTAAAATCATTTCTTTCACAGGGCAGGTCTGTTTTCATAACTTATGACGGACAAACAGATATTGATTTCTTTAATAAAAATTACAGCGAGCTAAGCGGTGTAACTTTTGATGAGCCTGCTCGTCTTGATTTTTCTAAAGCAGGTTATTACACATTTTCAAATTATGAAAATCGGCATCCTCTCTTTTCTTTCTATACATTTAAAGATAACAAATTACCGGAGATTAGATTTTTTACACTGCCCAAAATGCATCATAGTGCAAAAAGTACCGAACTTATGACATTTACGGGAAACCGTCCGGCTCTTATTGAGAACAGATACAAAAGTGGACGGGTTCTGACCTTCACGGGACCTTTGAATCCGCAGTATTCTGATTTGTCTGCCCATGCGTTTTTTGTGCCGTTCCTTTCTCGTATTGCCGAATATTTAGCAGCAGACCTTTCATCGTATGATTTAACATTATACAGCGGTATGCCAATTCATCGGGAACTGACTGATAAAATTTCTATTAATGAGCCTATTACACTCATAACTCCAGACTCGACACAGTATGATTTAGTCCCTGAAGACAACAACGGAACTCTTTCATTGTTTGTAGAGCCGATAGATCGGAAGAGCACACGTCTGAACTCCAGTCACACTGATATATCTCGTATGCCGTCTTCTGCTTGAAAAAAAAAAAAAAAAAATATATTATCTTATTTTTTTTTTTTCTTCTTCTTCTTCTTATATA
>CALCCW010000026.1:0-8703 GCA_937900185.1 uncultured candidate division Zixibacteria bacterium
TTTACTGTGTATTTTACATTATTTGTTTTTATTTTTTTATGTGTTTTTTTTTTCAAGCAGAAGACGGCATACGAGATATATCAGTGTGACTGGAGTTCAGACGTGTGCTCTTCCGATCTAAATCTCCTTGCCTAAAATATTAACTTTTTTCTTCATTAATTTTTTCATCTTTTTTATTTAAACCCCCTTTCATTGATATAAGCCGTCTATTAAACAGACGGAATTGTTATACAATTTTTTACATATATAACTATGAAACAACAAAGAATTAATTTTTTTAGATATCATTCTTAAATAATATAAAATTCATTTAAAAATATTATCGTCATAAATGGGGTATATTATCATAAAAAATATTTTAAGTTTTATAATATTCTGCTTAACATCTTATAATATAAGAAATACTTTAGAAAAATAGATTTTGAGTATCAATGAGAATTTCTAAAATTATTGAATTTATCTCTGTTATATTACTTCTGGTAGTTATTTCCAGTATCAGGAGCTATAAGTTGGATGCTGACCCTCCAATTGGGTTGTCACTCTCGACAGATATTTATACAGACCATCCAAATTTGACCTTATACGGTAAACAAAAAATTATTATGGATGATATGACTCCATCGGGAGACAACCGTTTTCCTCTTTTCAGAAAATCAGTTATTACACTCTTTTCATATCTTTCGTTCAAACTTTTTGGTACCGGATTATTAGGTTCAAATGTAGTTGGTTTTTTCTTCTCATTCGGTTCTATATTATTATTCTATTTTATTGTCAGGAGAATAGGAGGTTTTTTAGCCGGTATCTTTTATCTACTATTGATTGGCTTTAATTATAATCAAATATTTTATGGGCGATTGACATTCCAAGAACATGCCATGGTTTTTTTTGGGTTCATGGCTATATTGCTGGTATTATATTCAAAAACTAAATTAGTTACTGTTTTTGCCGGGATGTCAGTGGGAGTTTCAGTTTTCTTTTGTAAACTTACTGGTGTTACATTTCTTATTCCTTTTTTCTGTTTTTATTTATATAATTTTTTAGTTGATAAAAACAGAAAAAAATTATTTCAGGCTGTTTTGTTTATATCCGGGTTTATTATTTTGACATTAGTATGGTTCTTTTATACCTATTTGCCTATGCAGAAAAATGTTGGAACATATATATCTGAGCATGTGTATGCTGTAAGTGGATTTCCAAGTGCTCTGTTAAAACCTGATAAATTTATTAAAAATCTTGTTACTTTTGGAAGCGGTTCATTTTTATTTCTCCGTATGAAAATCAGTCTGATTTTCTGTGCTATTTATTTGATTGTAATATTTTACAAATTTGTTCAACTTCTAAGAAAAAAAATAGATGTCAGTATCTTTTATAATAGGCATATTTTATTAGCTTCAACAATAATAGGTTCTTATTTGTTTCTAATGGTGTGGAATTATAGACCACTCAGATATCAATTAGTTTTAATTTACCCAATCTGTGCAGCTGCTGGAATTGCCATGTCATTTATATGGAACAAAATAAACGAATTAAAATTAGAACAATTACCCAAAAAGTTTTACCTGTTATTTCTTCCACTACTTGTCATACCTATGTATAATTTATATATGGAATATACTCCATTAAAAGATAAAGATTATAGTTATGAAGAAGGAATCTATGTTGTCCTCGCTGTTGCAATAATACTCATAGCAATTTATCACTTATATGCCAAAAAAATAAGCGGCATACAAATAAATTATCTCAAAATCGGCGGTAAAGTAATAGTTATATTCGCTTTGAGCTTTTCTATTATTTCACATTGGTTGCAGTACTATCGCTGGTATGTGAACCCGTCTTATACAATCAAAGATAACAGTATTGATTTTAGCAAAATTCTAAACCGAAATGCCGTTATTACCGGTCCTTATGCTGCTACAATAACACTGGAGACAGATTATAAAACTATAATCCACATGTTCGGCGTATCTAATTATGATCCTGATTTTTTCAAAAGATATCCAATTACTCATGTTATAATTGATAGTACCAATGAAAAGATAGCCCGCATGAATTACCCTAAAATAATGAATAATTCTGACAATATTGTGACATATTATTTTGGTGACAAAGAAGCTCGTCTTGTCAGGGTAGCCGGTTTAACCGATAATATAGAAGCAGATAATTATCAACTGTCAACTTTTGAAAAAATTGTTGTTCAATTTAATGAAAAAGATAGAACTATTAATAACCGACTTGTTGATAAATTTCTAATGAAAAACCCTGATAATTTGTCATGTTATCTTTTGCTTGCTGAATCTGCTTTTGGTAAAGGGGAATATAAATTAGCTGAATCAATGTATAAAAAAGCAGAAGCTTTTTCTCCGACTAATTATATGCTTATGTTAAGTATTGGTGATTTTTATAATTCTTGGTATTTTAATACTAAAAATATTGGATATAAGGAAAAAAGTAAGTTGTATCATGGTATGGCAAACCAAATTGTTCCACCTGATGGGATCAGTATACACGATTAACTCATACAATATATTTTTCGATTATTCTCTCCGTTAGGAATTCAAGCGTATTTTGACCAGAGAGGATTAGTAGTCACCTTAAAAGAGTTAAATTATCTTTGGCTCCCATTTTTAATCCTCTTCGGATTTATTTTATTTATTACAAAAGTAGTAATTAAATAGAAGAAATTTTAAATATCGTTAGCTCCGACTTTTTAGGTTTGTAACACACCGTCAACCAACAACTTGAATCTTGATGTAGATCAAAAAAAGAATTTTCGCATCCTTGATTTTCCTGATAAGTTTTTGTATTATAGAGTCTTAATCTTAATTGGAGAATTATATGTTTAATAAGAATTTCATAGCACGTCTCAAAGAAAAATTAAAAGAATGGGATAAATCTGCCGAACGGTTTCGGGCAAAAAAATCTATGCCTCGTTTTTTTACTGTTTCGGGCGAAGATATTAACGAGTTATATACTCCTGATTCAATCAAGGGTGGAGATGATGAAAATTATTATGATGAACATATAGGACTGCCGGGGCAGTTTCCCTATACACGTGGCGTTCATCAAACTCTCTATCGTTCTAAACTTTGGACAATGCGTCAGTTTGCCGGAATGGGAACACCTGCTCACACCAACGAACGGTTTAAATATATTTTAGCACAAGGCGGAACAGGACTTTCGACAGCATTTGACCTTCCGACCTTGATGGGGTATGATTCAGACCATGAGCGTTCTTTAGGTGAAGTTGGTAAATGCGGAGTTGCCGTTGACACTCTTGCCGACATGGAAATTATTTATAAAGATATCGACCTCGGCAAAGTTTCTACTTCAATGACAATCAATTCTCCTGCCTCTATGGTACTCGCTATGTATTTGGTTGTTGCCGAAAAACAGGGTGTTGATTTAAAAGATGTTCGCGGAACACTTCAGAACGACATCTTAAAAGAATATATAGCTCAAAAAGAATTTATTTTCCCCCCGAAACCATCTATCAGGTTGATTACCGATATGATGTCATACTGTTCTGAGCATGTACCGCAGTGGAATACTATTTCTATTTCCGGTTATCATATTCGTGAAGCAGGGGCGACAGCGGTGCAGGAGTTGGCGTTTACACTGGCAGACGGGTTCTGTTATATAGAATCTGCAATAGCAGATGGTCAGGATGTTGACGAGTTCGCACCACGTTTGTCATTTTTCTTTAATGCTCATTCTGACTTTTTTGAAGAGATTGCAAAATACCGTGCCGCACGAAGAATTTTTGCCAAACGTATGAAAAACAAATACGGAGCTAAAAACCCAAAAAGCTGGCTGCTTCGGTTTCACACCCAAACAGCAGGTTGTTCACTTACTGCTCAACAACCGGAAAATAATATTGTACGAACAGCAATTCAGGCACTTTCGGGTGTCTTAGGCGGAACACAGTCACTTCATACAAACTCAATGGATGAAACTTTGGCTCTTCCGTCTGAAAAAGCTGCTCTTATTGCTTTACGTACTCAACAGGTTATCGCCTATGAAACAGGCGTTGCGAACACTGTTGACCCATTGGGTGGTTCTTATTTTGTGGAATCATTAACTGACAAAATGGAAGCTGAGGCAGAAAAATATTTTGATGAAATAGATAAACGGGGCGGCGTGCTTCAGTGTATTGAAGACGGTTTCTTCCAAAAAGATATTGCACGCTCTGCTTATCAGCACCAGATGGAACTTGAAAAGAAAGAACGAGTTATTGTCGGTGTGAACGATTTTGTTTTAGAAAATGAAAAGATTGATATACCTGTATTAAAAATAGATAAAAATGTAGAGCGAGACCAGTCAGCATTTTGCAAAAAAATAAAAGCAGAACGAGACAATACCAAAGTTCAGGAAACACTTGCTATACTTCGGGAAGCTGCAAAATCGGACGGTAATACCTTTGAGACAATTATGGATTGTGCCAGAGCGTATGTCTCGGTTGGGGAAATGTGTGATGTACTCCGCGAGGAGTGGGGTGAGTACTCAGAAACTCAAGCCGCAATGAGTGCATCGTAAAAAAAAGAGATTGAACTATGACTGCTTTAAGACAAGTTATCGTTACCAAATCGGTTTCTTCCCCCGGTACATCCGCATGTGGACTTGCCTGGGATGGCAAGACATTTTGGTATTATGATTTATCAGTTCATACCCTTTTTCAGGTTTCAACGTCAGGCGAAGTCATTCAGAAAATTCATATTGAAACTGCCTGTTGTGATACAGCATTCGACGGACAATATATTTGGCAGGCATCACCGTTAACTTTGCAGATTTTCATTATCAATCCTGAAAACGGCAGAGTTGTCAGAACTCTTGAGACTCAAGACAAATGTTCCGGGCTTTGCTGTTCAGGACCGGGTTTTGTACGAGGTTCATGGACACGTAAAGAACTTATTTATTTTGATCCTGAAAATGGTGAAGAAATTCGTTCGATACAAACCGGTGCTTCTACATCGGGGATTGCGTTTGATGGTTCAAGTTTTTGGCATGGCGGAGAGATTGACGGAGAAAATTATATCTTTAAAGTGAATCCAAAAACCGAAGAAGTTGAAAAATTTCCGCTTGAATTCACTATCTCAGGATTAACATTCGACGGCAAGTCGTTATGGGCTGCCGATGGTACCAATAACAAATTTGTAAAATTAGAAATAGCGTAAGATGAATATTTTTAATAAAAAATTTGAAGATATTGAGTTTTCTGATATTCAAGCACTTGTAGATACTAAAGTAGGAGAAAGTCAAGTCTTAGAGTATAAAGAAAGATATACACCTAAGAAAACTGCTTCTTTGATTTCTGCTTTTGCAAACACTTATGGTGGATTCATAATATACGGAATTAAAGAAAATGAAAAAAATAATGAAGCAGAAGAAATAGTTAATATAGAAGATGATGATTTAGAAAATACAATAGATAATGTTTGCTATGATTTAATTACACCACCTGTTTTTTGTTCTTCAAAATACTTAGAAAATGACGAAAAAACAAAAAGAATATTTATAGTCAAAGTCCCTGAAAGTGATTTAACGCCACATGCGATAGACAACAACTCAACTGTTTATGTTAAAGTAAATGCACAAAAGAGAAAAATTGAGAAAGCAACATTAGAACAACAAGAATGGTTAAAGAATCGAAGAATCAAAAGTGTAACATTTAGAGAAAACTTAATAAATAATATTGAAATACATTCTGAGAATATATTTAAGAATTATCAATCTAAAGAATTTTTATTGGAAACATTTATTATTCCTCAATATCCTAAAAAGCCATTATTGAATTATGTTGAACTTTATAACTTTGCCTATAGACAACTAAGTTCTTTTAACAAAAAGTTTAATACAATTATTTCTACTTATCGACCTCATCAATATAATAATGGCTTATGTAGTGTTGTTGAAAATATTGAAAGTAAAATTAGAATCTATTTTGAATTAAATTGCTTTGGTTTATGTGTGATTAAATTAATATTTCCATGGGTCGGAGAACCAGAAAAGTTTCAGAAGTATTTAAGAATTGATTCTTTAATCAGTAATCTAGTTTATTTTCTTAACTTATTACTTGAAATCAATAATTCCATTAGTAGCCATGGGGCATCTATAGTTGGTTGTAAAATTGAAAACATAAAAGATACTACATTGTTAGGGATTCCGACTTACGATGATTTAGGTTGTAAAATTGATAATAAACTAGAAGTTTTACATAAATTTAATAAATATGATAGCAATTCATGTCAATATCTTATAGATGAGTTTTATTCTAACTTGTTGTTTGTTTACAATGTTCATCATAATATAGAAAATATGGTAATTGAGAAAGTAAAAGGAATTTTTAATAAGTATGATCTTGAATATAAAGAGAATAATGAATGCTCCGTTTTGATTTAGTTAAATAATAGATTGATAATAGATTCAAGGAAACTATGGATAAAAAAATAAGAGTACTACTCGCAAAACCCGGACTCGATGGTCACGACCGGGGAATCAAAGTCATAGCAGCTGCTTTGCGTGATGCCGGTATGGAAGTTATTTACACCGGTCTCAGGCAGACACCGAGTATGATTGTTGATGCTGCTGTGCAGGAAGATGTTGACGCTATTGGTGTCTCGATTCTTTCCGGTGCCCACATGACACTTTTTCCTGCAATACTTGATGTATTGAAAGAAAAAGGTGCGACAGATATTATTTTGTTCGGAGGCGGGATTATCCCCGATGATGACAAAGCTGAACTTGAAAAAATGGGCGTTGCCAAAGTGTTTACCCCGGGAGCTCCGACTGTGGAAGCTATTAAGTTTTTAAAAGAAGCTGTACAGGCAAAAGATTCAGATGAAAAGATAATGTAAATAATAATAATAATTAAAAGATATCTCAGGGAGATAGTATGAACAAAAATGTAGATCCAAAACAACAGGAAGTACGTGAACTTGTCAAAGTTTTTGCTGACAAAGAAATTTATCCGATTACCCGTGAATTAGACCAAATGCCGGAACCAAGAAAATTCCCAAGAGAGTTATATGGCAAACTTGGTAAAGCAGGTTTTATCGGATTTGGTATGCCAAAAGAATTAGGTGGTTCGGGAAAATCACATCTTGAATATATCACTTTGGTTGAAGAACTCTGCTACCATGACCCTGCTGTCGGACTTTTGACCGCTGTCGGTGAACTGGCTACATACCCGATTATTTATTTTGCCAATGATGAACAGAAGAAAAAATATGTACCAAAATGTGCCGCAGGTGAAATTGTTCCGGCTTTTGTTTTAACCGAACGTGATGCCGGTTCCGATGCTGCTAATCTATCTACCGTTGCTGTTGAAGACGGTGATGACTATGTAATAAATGGTGAAAAGATTTTTATCATGCATGGTGATACTGCCGATTTAGCAGTTCTCTTTTGTAAAATTGAAGGCAAACCAAAAATGTCAGCGTTTTTACTGGAGACTGATACACTGGGATGGGAGCCTCGTACTCTGATAAATAAAATGGGTATGCGTGCCGCAACTACCGGCGGTATTTTCTTAAAAGATGTTCGGGTTCCAAAAGCTAACTTACTTGGTGAAGTTGGTCGAGGGTTCCGTTATGCGATGGTCACACTTGACTCTGCTCGGGTTGGTGTTGCTGCTCAAGGTCTGGGGCTTGCTCAAAGAATGCTTGATGAATCTATTGCTTATGCCAAAAAACGTATTGCTTTTGGTGCTCCAATTGCAAAACTGCAGGCTATCCAATGGATGATTGCCGATATGGCTACTCGTATTGAAGCATGTCGTGGCTTAACCTACAAAGCAGCAATGATGCAAGACAGAGAAGAAAAATATTCTACCGAAGCTGCTATGGCAAAACTCTTTTCTTCAGAAACTGCAAATTTCTGCTGTCAAAAAGCAATGCAGATTCATGGCGGATACGGGTATATCGGTGAATTTACAACTATTGAGAAATTCTATCGTGACCAAAGAGTTCTTGAAATCTATGAAGGAACTTCTGAAGTACAACGTTTAGTTATTGCCGGTTCTGTCATAGGTCGCTAATGAAATTTGGTGAATTTGAAATTGAAACCTTCGTCGAGCATAAATTTAAACTCGACGGAGGTTCTATGTTTGGGGTAATTCCCCGTACTATGTGGCAAAAACTTATCAAGCCGGATGAGAATAATCTTATTGATATGGCTATAAATTTATTTGTCTTAAAAGCCCATAGGAAAAATTTTATTTTTGATATCGGATTAGGTGATACCCTCACAGACCGTGAGAAGAAAATCTACGGCACAATTGGTGAATCAACAATGAATGAAGGGTTGCATTCGGTCGGCTTAACAGAAGATGATATAGATTTTGTTATTATGACTCATCTGCATACCGATCATGCAGGTGGAGCTGTAAAACTTGAGAATGATAAATTTGTCCCTCGTTTTAAAAATGCAACATACATTACCTCACAAAAAGAATTTGACGATGCCACGCATCCAAACGAACGAACCTCGGCTGTCTATGTCCCCGAAAGATATTATGCTCTAAAAGATGCCGGACAACTGCAGCTTATTGAGATCGGAAGAGCACACGTCTGAACTCCAGTCACACTGATATATCTCGTATGCCGTCTTCTGCTTGAAAAAAAAAAAAAATAAAAAAAATCAAAAAAAAAAAACACGAACACACACAACTCACAGTATCTCAGAACAAGGACTACTAGCTGACCAACA
>CALCCW010000027.1:0-4055 GCA_937900185.1 uncultured candidate division Zixibacteria bacterium
TTAATATGTTATTGCCTTATAAAAACTTTGTCCATTCTATCACTTCGGATAATGGTAAGGAGTTTGCAGCACATCAAAAGATATCCAAAAAATTATTAACACAGTTTTTTTTCGCACATCCTTATTCCTCTTGGGAAAGAGGTTTAAGCGAATACACAAATAAATTAGTCAGACAATATATACCGAAAAAATCAATATTCGATAATTATAATAAACAAGAAATCAAAGATATACAACATAAAATAAACAGAAGACCAAGAAAAAAATTTGAATTATGATAATCCTAAAAATCTATTTTATAAATTTGTAAATCTAAAAGTTGCATTTGTTAGTTGAATCTGCCTGTAAATATATAAGTTAAAAAGCTTGCATATAAAAATACTTTTATGTAATTTCCGGAAAAATTTAGAAGCATGGAATTATTTTCAGAATTAACATTGAAATTTGAAAAACCTGATTGGACAAGAAATCCTGAATTTGGTTTAATGGACACAATATTATAGCAACGTACTGATTTACCCGACATTGTAAAAGGCGACATTACAAAAGGAGCTAAACAAAGCAAATTCGGAAGAGGGGATGTTCCGAGTGCAGAACAAATAATGAGAGCCGCAATCTATCAAGAACTCAAAGGTCTTGATTATCGAGATTTAGAGTATCATCAAACATATTCAAGAATTTGTGCATTATTTATAAAAATTGATGAATTACGACCTTACAGTTTTCAGATGTATCAAAAATATATTTCACGAATAAGCGAGGAAAGTTTGCAAAAATTACTTGTAGAACTCAACAAAATAGCTATAAATGAAGGACTTGAAGATTTGAAAAGAATCAGGCAAGACAGTACTGTTGTTGAAACTAATATTCACCTTCCAACCAATAATTCTTTGGTTTGGGATTGTATAAAAACAAGTCATCGTTTATTAGAAAAGCTCTCAGACGAATTACCGGAAACAAAATATTATAATTATATCAAATCAGCAAAACGTACATATTTTAAAATAAACAATACAAAAAGCAAAGACAAACAAAAGCAATTATTTAAAAAACAACTGATTGTATTTACAAAAACAATAAATAATTTATCAAATGCAGTAAAAAAAAAAGTCAAATTGTAACATAAAAGCTTATGCTTGGTCACGTTCGAGAATGGGCGGATGGGCAATTGCTCAAAGTCCGATGATGAAAACAACAGTAACTATTAAACGTTTACAGCAAAGAGCTTATGTTTCTTTTACAACACAACTTTCAAAATCTTGCAGAACGATGCCTGAGCATCAGTTCAAATTAACTTTTTCCTGCCTGACGGCAGACAGGTCTGATGAACCGCCGAATACCTGTCTGCCGATAGGCAGGCGAGACCCGTACGTTCGATGGTGTGAGAGGTGTACTGGCTACCGTTTGGTAGTCAGCCATCTACTCCTTTAGATTTGCAATTGAAAATAATATGATAATATATAATAATAAATACATTTGTTAAATAAACCGAAAGAGTAAAAGTGAACTATCGTCTACTCAAGTTTATAAAGAACTAATAATCGAACTAGTCTTTTACTCTTTTATTGAAATGTACAAATTAGAATTGTAAGTTAATCAGACTTATTAAAGGTATTAGTAAATTTTAATATTTCGGTTAAATTTTAATAATTTAAAAAAAGGAATTATGAGATTTGAAAAATTTATAGGGATTGATATTTCTAAAAAAACATTAGATGTAACTTTGTATGATAATCAAGGAATTAAGAAGTCTCCATATATTCATGTTGCTAATAATATCAAAGGTTTTGATAAAATTATTAGTTGGTTAAAAAAGAGATTTGTCAGACTAAATTCGGTTTTAATCTGTATGGAACATACCGGAGTATATGGTATTGATTTAGCTGTTTTTTTAGAAACGACAAAAATAGCCTATTCGATGGTATCTCCCTTACACATAAAACGCTCTTTAGGTCTTACAAGAGGAAAAAATGACAAAGTTGATTCTTATCAGATTTCAAGATTTTGTTATTTACATAGGGACGAGATGAAATTAAGTGAATTACCCTCGGCTGCAATTCAAAAACTAAGAGGACTGATAAATGAACGGGAACGCCTTGTTAAGATGCAAACTGTTGAAAAACAGATATTAAAAGAGTTGAGAAAGATAAACTCCGGTACAACAATAAAAAGGGTGAAAGCACGAATTATACTATTCTCCGGGGACATTAGTTTAATCGAAAAAGAAATAGAGCAAATAATAAAATCCGAGACAGAAATTTACAATAACTATACTTTAATAAGAAGTGTAGTCGGAATCGGATTAGTAAATGCTGTTTTGTTTATCATATATAGTAACAATTTTCACGGTTTTACAGATGCACGTAAATATGCTTGCTATAGTGGAGTTGCTCCATTTGAAAATAGTTCGGGTACAAGTATAAGAGGAAAAACCAAGGTTAGCCACCTTGCAAATAAACGCTTAAAAGCAAATTTAAGTAATGGAGCCAGATCTGCAGTTCAAAATGATCCTGAATTGCAGATATATTATAACCGAAAAGCAAAAGAAGGAAAAGAACACGGAGTTATTATGAATGCCATTAAGTTTAAATTAATTACTCGTGTTTTTGCAGTTGTAAATCGGGGTACACCCTACGTTAGAATGCGTCAAGCAGGATGATTCGGGCAAAATGAGCATGAGTGAGATTGTTCGGCTCATTTATACAGGTTCGATACCTGTATAAATGAAAAGTGTGCCTATAGAAGCACACTTTAGTATGACACTTCGGTATAAAAATCACCGTCGGTCGTTGTTCGGCAATTACAAAATTAAGAAATTATTTTTATTATTTTATTTGGTTATGTCTTAGAATTCGATTGTACACTGGCTTTATTCTTTCCACCTGTTTCTTAGTGCGTTGGCAAGACATACTCTTTTGCAATTTTTGGTCAAGCGGTGGCTCGTGCGAATTGCAAATGTGTATGGCTTTTGCGGTGGCTATTTTTGTCTCGTCCTGAATTTAGTTTACACTTTTTAGTTATTAATCCTGTTACAAATTTACACTTTATTTTTAATCCTAAATACTGTTTACTATTATTTTTAAATCTCTCTTTGTGAAGTAAAGCGTAGCGAAACGGAACAAAGAGAGATTTAAAGTTCGCAAAGCTTCACTGTCGGCTCCATTTCTTTCTTTTTTGAATAATATTGTTTCCATCGCCTTTTTATTTCTCCTTCTCTAAAATGAGCTTCAAATGGAGTTAGATAATCAATACTTCCGTGAGGTCGTTGATGATTATATATACTTATTGCTTTTGAAACGTCCCTTACCGCTTCTTTGTAATTCAGATGTGTCTTTTCTAAAAGCTCATCTTTTAATATCCCGTTTACTCTTTCTGCAATAGCATTTTCTCTTGGATCTCCATTTTGGGTCATACTAATTTTTATAAAATTATCTTTAAGAATTTTCACATAATCTGAACAACAATATTGAGAACCTCTATCTGAGTGATGAATCAACCTACCAAGTACAGGATTGTTTCTTAACGCCATCTTTAAAGCTTTTATACAGCCTTCGGCTGCTAAATCAAGTGAAAGATAAAATCCTACTATTTTTCTGCTGTAAGCATCTGTTATGAGACTTAAATAACAAAATCCATTACCAACAATAATGTAGGTTATATCACTTACCCATAACTGATTGGGTGCTGTCGGATAAAATCCTTCTATCAAATTTGGGTATTTTCGCATCCAATGGTCAGAAAATGTTGTTATTGGCTTTCTTCTTTTCCTCTTTCTCACAAGCAAATTGTTTTCAGACAATAAGTTAAAGAACGCATCTCGACCTATGTTAATATGGTGATTTAACATAAATGGTTTGAGTTTATATAATAATTTTCTTCCTCCAAGTCGTTTTTGATTTTTACGTATTTCTAAAACTTCTGTTATCAAAAAATCATATTGTAATGATATTTTCTCTGATTGCTTTTTTTGTTGATAATAAGCCTGACGACTATAACCAAGCAATGAACATAGAGCAGTTATACTGCGGCTTTCTCTTTGTTCTACTTTCATTATT
>CALCCW010000028.1:0-6509 GCA_937900185.1 uncultured candidate division Zixibacteria bacterium
CCATCTTACACTTCTGTAGACTGCTGCTAGTACATAGTAGATTATGTTGTTTTTTTTTTTTATCTTTTTGTTTTTTCTTTTTTCTTTGTTATTTTTTTTTTTTTTTAATGATACGGCGACCACCGAGATCTACACTCTTTCCCTACACGACGCTCTTCCGATCTTATACTGTGCTGCATTTTATTGGTCATATTTAGATCAATATTATCTTCAAATTGAATCGCCACAATACCTTTAATTATAAAAGGTTTTGGCTTTTTTTGATTGAGTCCGGGATACACCATAGTAAAAGCGGTTGATGCAAAAATAACCAGCAACAGCATGGTTGATAAGAATGTTAAAACTGTCTTAGCTTTTAGGTTCATTTTAATCTCCATAATGATATTATTATGTTTTTTTCCTATTTATATTTGAACAAGATTCATGCCGAACAATATTAAACCATAAGGCTTTATTCTATATCGACTTAAAGTTGTTAATTCTTAATAAGACATGCAATCATTTGCATCTAATTTATATTCTTAATGAATCTACTTTTCGTAAGTACATTATGGCAGTAATACAGATAACATAATATAGTATAACTAAATACAAGTGGTTTTCCAAAGAAAAAAACAGCCCGCTAAATTTTGCGGGCTGTTTGTATATAGTAAAAATAGTTTTTACTATGTAAGCAATTCAATCAAATATTAATTACATGGAGCCGGTGCAGGTCCGCTTTGGAAACTATAAGCTACAAGATATACCAAATCAGAAACATTAATAGAACCGGAGCCGTTAACGTCACCATGCTCTTCACATGTAGGTGCAGGTCCGCTTTGGAAACTATAAGCTACAAGATATACCAAATCAGAAACATTGATAGAGCCGGAACCGTTTACATCACCACGTAAAACACAACAACTTGCAGAGTGAACTGTAAATGTTGCAATGTCTGAATCAAAGAGTCCGTCAGGATCAGTAGCAGTAAAGGTAATTGCTTCAGAACCAAGCCAAGTACCATTTGGAGCAGTAATAGTTGCGATATTGCCACCATCTATTGCTACAGATAAATTAGTATTTCCAGCATACGTCCAAGTTATTTCAGCATCAGTGTTGTCAGCATCAGCAACATATGTATTTAAATCTACAGCTACAAATGGATCACCCACAACAACTGATTGATCTGGAATATCAGAAACAACAGGAGGTTTAGGTACAGGTGGACCGTCAGGCCAGTAACTATTAGCTATTGCAAATGCTTCAGCATCGTCAGCAACTGTACCTACATCAGCAGCAACACCATCTAAGATAGTTACTAAAGAGATATAGAATACAATAGTATCAGAAGCACCGAGATTAAATGAAGGTTCATAACACATAACCATGTGTAAATCTTCAGCACTATCTGCAATAGTGAAACCTGAACTTCCCATATTATCCCAAAGTTGTTTAGGAACAAAATTAGCATTCGGGAAGACAAAAGAATCGTTTCTTGCTGTATAAGCAGAGGCAGGAGCATCATTGTGATCAGTACCGTTAAGAACTGATTTCAAGAAAGCCATACCACCAAAACGTCTGTCATCATCAATACAGTCAGTACCTGTCGGATCAAGAGTACCATCATTAAGAGTATCGTCTTGATCATATTCACGACCAATTTGATAAATCAAATTACGAGTAGCTAGAGGATCAATAGCAGATCCATTTTCAGCACCTGAATCAGATGGGATATCCCAGTCAATTGCATCACCAATTCTTAAACCGGAATGAGCAGCACCATCATGAGACCAAACTTTAAGTGCTTTCACCATATAGCTGGCACCATTAGCAGTTGGAGCATAGAATGTTTGCTCAAAAGCTATAGTTGAGTCAGGAGTAACAAAAGTACCTGTTGTATACCAGTTATATGTAGGTTGAGAACCGGAAAACGATCCTTCTACCTGAGGTTTAAATCCATTAGGAGTTGTCCAACCATTATCAAAGATAGAAGAATAAAGGGTAGTATCATTTGGTAAAATAACAGGAGAACCGTCATAAAGATACACTTGAGCTGTGGTATCACAGTCAGCACCATTAGTTACAAAATCTAAGTTAATGCGGAAATCACCTGAATTACCATAGTTACCACTAGTTGAAACAGCGAGGCTTAAATAACCTGATACTGTATCTGGTGTAGCTGCAACTAATGTATCAACTACTAAAAGACTTACATGAAGAGTATCAGGTGTAGTTGGTGCGTTAGAATCAAAAATAACAGAACCAACTAAAAGAGCTTCAGTAGTTTGAACACCACCATTATTTAAAGAAAGAGTACCAATTTCAACATTGCTAAGACCTGAAGGAACCGAACCGCTTAAACCGGAAACAGCTAACCATCCAGGTGTACCATTATCTTCAACAACAGTAGTAGAATATGACAATGCAACGTTACCGAAATTTTCGATAGTTAAATCAATATCTAAAAATTCAGAAGGTTTAACCCACGTAGGAATTTCAACAACACGAGGTGAAAACGAGATAAGTGGATTTGGAATCGGTTCAACACATGCAAGTCTGAACCAATTCATGTTACTTAACTGCCATGTACCTTCATCCATAACTATACCACCGGCATCACGGTCATGAACATACTGAATGTCAAGATAGTAATCACCGGCATAAGTACCACCGGAAGGATCTACAACAATAGCAGAAAGCCAATCTTCACCAGCTTTATTTTGACGTCCATAACGTGTCATGGAAGGCCAACTATCACTTTCGCAATCGCCTAAGCCATCACCAGGACCACAACCAGGAGTACGTGAGTTTGTTAAATTACGAGGGGAATCCCAAGTAGTACCGTTATCAGAAGAAACGGAAAGATATAGTTCACCGTTTGCAGAACCAAAACGGTCAGTAGCTGCACGTGCGGCACAATCATCATATATGCCATTAGGCCAATCATTAACTTGAACCCACATAGCGTACATCTTGCCATCACACTCTGACAATGAAACTTTAGACATATTGACATTAAAGCCACCGGCACTACAATCAAGATCTTCAGCAGGCCAATTAGCGTCAGCTACTACACGTTGAAAAGGAACATCTTCAGACCAATGGTATAAACGGCAAGAATTATCCGGACCAAAGTCATCGCGGTTTTCCGGCCAAGGAACACCATTCCAAAGAATGTGAAAATTATCAGAAACATCTAAAGTTATAGAAATTTCAGCGTAAGCAAAAAATCCTAATCCACTACGATATTTAGTAATGTTTTGTTTAGGATTCCATGTTGCACCTTGGTCATCAGAAGTCTGAAAATATACATCATTTTCCCAACGTTTCCAAGCAGAAGGAGTAACACCTGAACATGTGTCACAAACGCCAACTGCATATTGTTCATCATTTGGGTCGCCTGGAATGTAGTTTAAGTTTGCTGTCCAAGCTATAGCAACTTTATCAGAAGTTTTACTTGCTACGATATCATGAGAAGAAGTAAAGATGGAGTCAACGATATATGGAGGGTAATCCCATATACCATTATTTGCTATACCAACTTTACGGAAATAGTAAATACCGTCAGCCACTGAAAGATCAGAACCAAAAACTTGAGAAATAACGTGAGTTACTGTGTCAGTTCCTTCCTGATATGCAAATTTAGGCCAAATAACTTCTTGACCAGCAGCACCACCAGATGTTCCATCCCAAATTTGTACTGAATCAGGGACACGGCTACTTTGAGACCAAAATTCTGATCCAGCTCCTCCGTCATAATAAAATTGTGACGCATAACCGGCACTAGGTTTATTGTGACCACCGACAATAGCAGCACCGGCATTTGTAGATTGAACATTAACATAACCTGCATATTCATCAGGTGCCTGAATAACAGAAACGCCACCTAAGTTTCCGAGATCAGAGTTATAGTAGTTATATGCATAAGCACGTTGAGCTAAAGCAGCACCAGGAAGTCTCATCCAACCAAAATGAATTAGGGCATGTCCGCTTGAAAAAGGATCATCACCCCAATCAATCATACGACCTACTGTGCTATTATGCTGATAATCATACCAAGTGTCACCAAAAGGTACACCGGGAGATACTCCTGCAGCACTTAAAGAATAAACAGATTTACCAAGTGCGGCAGTACTACCAACAGGATCCTGACTAACTGATTCGTCTGGATAAGAATAGTAAATTGATTTTACAAGTCTTGAACCAGAAGAACGTTTGTCAACCGGTTTGTTGGCAGCAAATGCTGTCATTGCTATAAAAGCAACTAACAGGAAGGAGAGGGTAAAAATAGTTGAAAATCTCCTTAGCATTCATCGCTCCTTTCGAGAGTTTTTAAAGTTCCCAACTTATTTCATCCATATGAGAAATAAGAAAGTACGAGTTATAATCAAAAAGTTTTTTTGTTTCATAAAGATTTTTCATAGAAAATCTTTACTTGCAATCTTACTCTTTTTTTACATTACCTCCATTTCCTAAACATTCGACATCACCATGCCACAAATGTTTAATTGTTTCAAAGGAAACATCGTCCTTTTGAACATTTTAAAACTACAACAGAAATTCGCTCACAGAATCCATTACTTATTTCTTATTCACGTTTTCAAAAGTTGTAACTCACATAAAATGTTCTCTTGCGAGAAAAAAACGCTAGACACACAGCTAACAAAAAGCCCTGGTCCAAGAGGGCTGTAACTAAAAATAGGTTTTAAATAAAAAAATGTCAAGAGAATTCAGCATTTCTTCATAGAGAAATGCATAATTTTCATATTTTTTTTCACACATAAAAAAAAGCCGCTTTTTTGAGCGGCTTTTCAAGCTTATTATGTGATTATTATCGCAATTACTGCGGCGGACGAGGTCCTGCCTTGTACATATAGTTCACAAGGTATGCGATATCGGCAACATTTATAGTTCCACTTAAGTCAATATCTCCGGAAGTTTCCGGATAAGGTGATACTCCGTCTCTGAACAGATAGTTTACAATATAAACAATATCGTTCATAGTGTATTTCCCGTCATCATCTAAATCTCCACGCGTAAACGAACTGACTTGTATATTTGTCATAATTGTATCGGCAGCAAGTAACGGGTCAGTGACGATAAAGGTCACCAACGTAACTGTTCCTAATTGTGTCGTATCAGGTGTTATTGAATATGTGGCAGTACCAGTACCCGGATCTGAAAATGTCGCATTAAGCATTATTGGGTCAGCAGTAAGAACAACAAGCTGTGATTCGGGATCAGATGCTGTAACCACTATATTTGAGCTAAGACCTACAAAAACAACGGTTGTATCGGCAAGAATTGTTGAAAAGATTGGAGCTTGATTTCCTACTTCCAACACATTAATTTCAACTGTTGCCGTATCAGCAGCCCCAAGATTATCAACTGCGATAAAGTCTATAAAATATTGACCTGCTTGAGTATAGTCAGGATCAAATAATAAAGTTTGCAGCGTAAGAACACCGCTAAAAGTAGCGTTCAAAGGCAGGTTTTCAGCTCTAAATTCTGCTATAGCAAACCCTTCTGGATCTAAAGTCCCTACTCTGAAAGCAAGACTTTCTCCTTCATTCAGAGTAAAAGGTCCTGCACCATCCAAAAGAAATATCTCCGGCGGGAAGTTTTTGTCAGCTACACGGACAGTCCGAAGTTGAGTCTGTACACATAAAGCCGGATCAATTTCATCACACACCTCAAAACGAATATCATAAAATGTTTCGACAGGTGTATCGCCTTGGGTATGGTCAGGTATAAAGGTTAAAACCCCAACACCATTGCCAGAATCAACAAATGTCATATTTGTTGCCAACGAATCGGTACCATCTAAAAATGCTCTGACTGTCGGAACAGTTCCATCAGGGTCGTCTACAAAGATAGAGAATTGTAATGTATCACCTTCGTCAATAGTCGTGCCCGGATAGGAGATAAAATAGAATGGTATTCGGTTTGTATCAGCAACAGTAATCTGCATCAGTTGTGAATCAACAAATAGAGGATCAACAAAGTCGGTCGCATAAATCATAATATCATGGACTCCCGCATCGGTATCAGTAGGTGTCCAAGTAAATAATCCGCTTCCGTCGCCATTATCAGAAATCACTGCACCGGCAGGCAACAAGCCGCTAATAATCGGGAAATCACCATCAGGGTCAGAAGATGTAATGTTAAAAGTAACATTAATAAGCTCAGTTGTACTGGTATCGGCAACAAAATTTAAAACCGGCATTTGGTTTCCTGCTTCTGTCACTGAATAGGTAACAATAATTGTATCAGAAAGAATTCCGTCGGTTACAATAATATTTATATCATAAAGACCTGCTTGAGTGAAATCTGGAGTAAAGGTATACACAGCCACTCCGTTGCCAGAATCAACCAACGTAAAGTTTGCCGGAACAGATCGGAAGAGCGTCGTGTAGGGAAAGAGTGTAGATCTCGGTGGTCGCCGTATCATTAAAAAAAAAATGAATAAAAAAAAAAAAAGAAACAGAAGTGACAGCGCAGCAGAGAGTGGGAGTGAAGTGCAGCGATGA
>CALCCW010000029.1:0-2390 GCA_937900185.1 uncultured candidate division Zixibacteria bacterium
TTGTTTTGTTTTGTTTTGTTTTGTTTGTTTTTTTTTTTTTTTTTCAAGCAGAAGACGGCATACGAGATATATCAGTGTGACTGGAGTTCAGACGTGTGCTCTTCCGATCTCCACTTTTGATAGGTGTGAAAGCACTTATGTCTTTATTGACATTTCTTGCTGTTTTACTTACTGCAGGAATTTTGCCCAATATGTTTATAAAGGGGAGAGCGGATTATTTCCTCTCAAAACCGATTTCAAGAAATGCTCTTTTAGTGAAGAAATTTCTTTCTGTGTGGATTGTATACGGCTTACTAATTTCGTTGTGTGGGCTTGCCTGTTATCTTGTCGGAGCTTTAGTGTATTCAATTTTTAGCAATATGATATTTATGCTGATAGGTGTTGCTCTTATAGAACTATTTATCTGGCTTTCGATCAGCTTTTTTGTAGGTATTCTAACAGGTAAAACAGTCTCGGCGATGACTTTCATCTTTCTTATTTGGGTTTCTCAATTTATTCTTTCTCAACTGCATAGCTCTCAAGTTTTGTTTGAACAATTTGGGTATAAAATGTTGGGTAAAATAGTTGATTATATTTATTATATCCTGCCTAAAATCACTGAATTATCATCTTTGACAGAGAAAGTTGTGTATGCGACTGCTTCTCTGAACTCCTATATTGTGTATTCCTCGATAGGTTTTGGCGTGAGTATGTTATTTTTCACATTGATACTGTTTAAACGTAAGAGTTATTGATTTTATTTTATGATTGATTTTCAATGACAGTTTAGGTATTATTTCCCCTATGACAGAGCAAGAAAAACTTATAGAAACTTTACATGTCGCCTTAAAACTTGAAGAGGAAGGGAGAACTCTTTTTTTACAAGCAGCTTCTGAAACCAAAAGTAAACTTGCTAAACAGACTTTTGAGTTTTTGGCAAAAGAAGAAGACAAACACATAGAAAATATCAAACACTTTTATGATACACTTGTTGATTCAGATATAAGTCAACTCCCGGATTTAGAAGATTCCAATGCTGATGAAAAACTTGAAGCATTTAATTTGAAACTTGAAGCATTGCGGGAAGAGTTTGAACCGACGATGACTGATATTGAAGCATATAAATTGGCACTCAAATTTGAAAATGGGGCGGAAGAATTTTATACAAAACAGCTTGCCAATGCTGTTGATCCCAAAATCAGAAAATTTTATTCATGGCTTGAAGAAGAAGAGACTATGCATTCTCGTCTCATAAATTCCTGTCTCAAGTTTGTAGAAAACCCAACGGAATGGTTTCAGAAAAGAAAAAAGAGTTAACTTAGATTTATTTTTTTAATTATAGACATATTTTATTTGCAGCGAGATTTAATTTAAACAACTGAGGTATATTATGCCGTTATCCTTATTGAAAAAGAACGAAGAAAAGAATTTAAAAGAACTTATTAAATTGTTAAGTTTTCCGTCTGTTTCAGCAAAATCAGAACATAAAAAAGATTTAAAAAATTGTTCCGGCTGGTTAAAAGATCATTTGAAATCTATCGGTTTCAAAGCAAAAGTTTATCCTACCGGTGGACATCCATTGGTATATGCCGAGTATCTTGTAGACCCAAAACTTCCTACTGTTCTCTATTATGGGCATTACGATGTTCAGCCTCCTGAACCGCTTGAACTTTGGAAAAGTGCTCCTTTTAAAGCTGCTGTGCGAGATGGTTATATTTATGCCCGTGGTGCTACTGATGATAAAGGGCAGGTATGGTGTCACATAAAAGGTTTAGAGGCTGTCATAAAAAAGACAGGTACCCTGCCTATCAATGTAAAGTTTATTATTGAAGGTGAAGAAGAAGTTCATTCAGAAAATCTGCCGGCGTGGCTGAAAAAGAATAAAAAAATGTTGAAAGCTGATATCGCTGTTGTTTCTGATACCGCTCAGTTTAGTAAAACATTACCGGCAGTTACTTTTGGACTTCGCGGTATTGCATCTTGTGAGGTTTTTGTCTATGGTCCAAACAGAGATGTACATTCCGGTAGTTTTGGAGGAGCAATCGCCAATCCTATAAATATACTCTGTCAAATGGTTGGACAATTACATGATAAAAATGGAAAAATTGCTATTCCTTCTTTTTATAAAAATGTAAAAACGATGACTAAATGGGAAAAAGCAAAATTCAAAGAACTGCCATATAACGAAACTGCTTATAAAAAAGAATTAAAGATCAAAGCTTTACATGGCGAAAAAGGTTTTACAACGTACGAAAGAAGCTGGGTTCGCCCGACTCTTGATGTCAACGGTATTAAGGGCGGATATCAAGGTGAGGGAGCCAAAACAATTATTCCTTCTATGGCATCATGTAAAATTACCATAGATCGGAAGAGCACACGTCTGAACTCCAGTCACACTGATATATCTCGTA
>CALCCW010000030.1:0-10649 GCA_937900185.1 uncultured candidate division Zixibacteria bacterium
ACAAGATGACCCTTCAAATGCTCTAGTCCAAAGTGTATCTACTTGTTGAGCGTAAAGATTAGATGAAGATAAAATCAGAAATAATAATATTAGCAATTTACCCAACATATACTCTCCTTTAATATGTTTGGTTAAATATATAGCTATCATTAAGTTCTGTCAAGTAGAGCAGAATAGTAGTTGGGAATGACATTAGAGGACATCTGCCACCTCCCATAAACGCAAAAAATGCGGCTTTATCATCTTTTATTGACTATAGAATTACGCATAATATATTGTATGTAATTGATATGCGTGGTGTTCCCATAACACCCTCACATTTATACAGTTAAATAATCCTCATTTAGCTGCTCGCAACGCCTTGACATATAATACCTTTCCGCACGAACCTAACTGTCAATATGGAGGATTGTATATGGAGTAAATTTGACTATCTTTTGTTATTGGAATACTTAAAGATAGCCAAAGAGATTTAAGACGTTTGACTTCTAAAAGAAAACAGATCAGCAAATAATTATTGACTAATATCTGCTGTTTTTTCGCTAACAAAAAACAGAATACAGTTATTTGTCAGGTCCAAACCGAAAAAACTGATTTATTTTCACACTCGATCTACATCCGTAAAAACGAATTTCCCCGTCAGAATTAAATTCTTGCGGGGATTTTTTAACACTATAATATATTGGATTATCCCCATATTTCCTGTTCTTCTCATCATTTTTATTACAATTCCTAAAGATGTTTAAACCTTGAGTTTAAGCCATAACCACAAGTATTACAACAGTATACAAAAGCATTGTAGATTTCTTCCAAGTATGGCATACGCATTGCAAAAGAACCAAGTAAGAATAAAAGTGAACAATAGCCTTTTACAACAGGACGGTACGTTATGAAAGTGAAGTTTGTGCTAACAATGGAAGATTTAACAGTAAACGATAATCTCATTGACCAAGTTGTGTTTGATTGGGAGTCAGATGTTAACCAGGATGAAATTTTAGAACTTTCACACAAATGGATTACCTCTAAAAATTTCTTAACCAAACGTATGGAAGGTCTCACTCGGGTTGGAGAATCTTCGTTAACAATTGAACCGCTTGAAGAGGAACAAGATGCAAACTATTGATTTGCTCACTCAAGCTAAAAACTTTGTAGATTCAGCCACTCTCAAAGCGGGCGAATATGGTGATATTCTTCTTGCGGTCAAAGGTTTCATATTGGAACACTTTGGGCAAAACGGATTATATGCATCATATATTGTCGCTGCTGCTTTAGCTCTGTTTCTACTTTCTTTAGTGGCACGTCTGACATTTTCGACTTTAAAATACTTGGTCGTTCCATCGATTGTGCTGGCGTTTGCAGGTTCTCTTTTCGCTCCCTACTCATTTACAGCACTGCTCCCTGTAACTGTTTCTCTCTGCTCATTATTTCTCATTTTTAAAGGATAATCTCCAATAGAGCATTGGCAAATTCCAATAAAAAATATGGTTTTCTCAAAACAGGACACTTTCGAATAATCTACTTAAGCTATTGTATGAGTATTAGTTATAACGAAAATACAAGTTTGGCAAAGCTCTTGCACTACTCTTTGTGAAACAATGAATATCAGTATTAAACAGCAAAGAAATGAAGGGTTTACTTCAATGGCTGAAAAAAAATGTATTAACTGTAATAATGACCTAATTAAAAAACAAGGTGTTTGGCTTTGCACAGCATGTAATTCAAAAAATTTGGAATATACTCATTTATTTGAAGATGAGACGTATGATGATGGATATATCTTTATAGAATGCCCCGGAGCAACTCTCTACAAAGAGAATTCTAATGAAGTAGAAAATGGTGTTGAATTCTACGATAGAGACAATCCGCAAAAAGGATACAAAATCATTGGTAAAGCTGTGTACGCCCCTACTCATAAGAAACGTCGTCGGATTAAAAAAGAGTTAGCCGGTAAAATTTCCCGCTGCCAAGGATGTCAGGATTATACTGTTCGGATGAGACGACGTGAAGGTGTCGATTTCTTTATTCCGTCAACAAAATACCCCGGACGTAAAAAACTGAAAACAGTAGAGCATGTACCTTACGAACCGGTCTAAAAAAGATTACAAATGAGATGAACATATTTACTTAGTACTTGTTTCAAAGATTTTATCAATTAAGAGTGGCAGATATACGCATTTGTACTCTTGTGAAAGTATCTACACGGTACGTTTCTGAAAGCCTCCCTATATATAAGGAGGCTTTTTTTATGGCACGCATATCAGTTATCAAACCTAAACAAAAAAAGGGAACAGAAAAATCTGTTCCCTACTGATGACAGAACTTTGAGGCTGTGTCTAAATACGAATTTTCGCCATGTTATGTTAGTTCCTGAACACGCAAAGCGGGTTTGTGAACTAATATTTTGTATTGCGACACAGCCTCTTTGACCTGTCTAAATCATAAAATATATTTACTTAACGCTCATCATTTCACATTCAAAAATCATGTAAGTGTTTGCAGGAATGACTGGTGGTCGACCTGCTTTGCCGTAACCTAAATCCGGCGGAATAATAAGAGTACGTTTACCGCCGACTTTTACTCCAACAAGCCCTTCATCCCATCCGCGAATCATCCGTCCGGCACCAAGTCTAAAAGCAATAGGAGTACCCCGGTCTACAGAGCTGTCGAATTTGTTACCTTTTTTACCGTCAATATATAACCATCCGGTATAGTGAACTTCAATTTGAGAACCTTTTTTTGCCTCGGCACCATCACCAATTTTCGTATCAAAATACTGCAAACCGGATTTAGTTGTTATAATCTTTGGAGCTTTCATTTTCATTTTGTGTTCTGTTGTATCCATTTTCATTTTGTGTTCTGTTGTATCCATTTTCATTTTGTGTTCTGTTGTATCCATTTTCATTTTGTGTTCTGTTGTATCTTTCTTCATTTCCATTTTGTGCTTCGTTTTGTGCATTGTAGAGTCCATTTTGTGTTTGTATTCGGTTGAATCACCGGCAAAGGCAACTGCCGAACAGACAAATAGAGCAGTGAGGGTTAAGATTACTTTTTTCATTGTTTATCCTTTTTGTTATTATATCAATACCTTGATAGTTTCTTTTCTTTTTGCACCGGTTGATATTATACAAATTTTAACATCTAAATCTGCAACTATATAATTCAAATATTTTTGAGCATTTTCCGGCAACTCTTCAAACTTCACTTTACCTGTGGTGGCATCAGACCATCCCGGAAATGTTCTATATATCGGTTTAACATAGTTCAACTCAGCTAAATCAAGCGGCACTTCTTGAAGTGTTTTGCCGTCAAGTTCATAACCGACGCACACCTCAATTTCATCCATACCGTCTAATACATCAAGTTTGGTGATAGCAACCGAATCAACACCGCTTATTCTCACAGCATGTCGAAGCTGTACCAAATCGAGCCAGCCGCATCTGCGAGGTCGCCCGGTAGTAGCACCGAACTCATCACCTTTACGACGGAGTTCTTCACCCGATTCATCAATAAGTTCAGTCGGAAACGGTCCGGCACCTACTCTGGTAGTATATGCTTTGACAATTCCAACCACTTCATCAACCATTTTAGGACCCATGCCTAATCCGGTAAATGCACCGCCGGAGGTTGTATTTGATGATGTTGCATACGGATAGGTACCCAAATCAACATCAAGCATAGACCCCTGAGCTCCTTCAAAGAGAATCGTTTTGTTCTCTTTATAAGCATTATGCAGCAAAAGCGAAGCATCAACAGCAAGCTCTTTAAATAGGTCAGCCATTGCCATCAGATCATTAAATGTTCTATCAATATCAGTCCGTTCATCTGTTGAACCGGTAAAATATTTTGCTTTGATTTCTTTTTGGTACTCAAGACGTTTTTTGAGTCTGTCAGGTGAAAAAATATCTGCAATACGAATACCATGACGAGCCACTTTATCAACATAGGCAGGACCTATTCCTCGTTTGGTTGTACCAATCGATGAAGTCCCGCGGCTGTTCTCTTCGACAGCATCAATCATTTTATGATACGGCAGAACAAGGTTTGCCGCTGCTGAAATAAAGAGCCTTCCTTTATAGTCGATTCCCTGTTCGGTGAGAAAATCGAGTTCTTCTTTGAATCCAAAAGGGTCCAAGACAACACCATTTCCAATCACACAAATTTTTCCGGGATGAATAATTCCCGATGGAATTAAATGCAGAACATACTTTTTGTCTTCGACAATAATAGTATGACCGGCGTTTGCACCGCCTTGAAAACGAGCAATAATATCAGCATCGGCAGCAAGCAAATCGACAATTTTGCCTTTTCCCTCATCGCCCCACTGACATCCAACAATAATTCTGTTTTTTCCCATGTTCATCTTTATATGTAAGGTTCATTTTTTCACATTTACTAAAGAAAAGATTGCTTGCAGAACCTGGTCTTTACCGGTTCCTTTGACAGTTGAAAACGGCATCGCTGTTATGCCATACGCATTTTCAATTTGTCTCACTTTGCGGTTTGTTTTGTCACGCGTAATTTTATCGGTTTTGGTAATAATTGCCATACAGGGAAGTTCTTTTTCTCCAAGCCAATGAATAAGCTCCTCATCTTCTTGATTTGGGTCTCTTCTGCAGTCAAGCAGCAGCATCAAACCGGCTAAATTTTGAGAGGAAACCAAATAATCTTCAATCAGCTGTCCCCATGATTCCCGTTCGACTTTTGAAACCTTGGCATATCCATAACCGGGTAAATCAACAAAATAGAATTGTTCATTGATTAAAAAGAAATTGAGGGATCTTGTTTTCCCCGGCGTTTGGGAAACTTTGGCAGCTTTTTTATGACCGGTTATTTTATTCAACAACGAAGATTTCCCGACATTTGAACGCCCTGCAAAAGCGATTTGGGGTAGAGAATCTTTGGGTAGTTGATTTAATTTATAAAAAGAAACGATAAATTTAACGTCTAAGTTTTTCAACAGTATGTATATCTTTTTTCCAAATTTGCTTATATTATATCTATAATCTCGGACGGTTTTCAACCGGTCGGGATATTTTTCTTTTCACATACGGTGATTCTACCATAGCAATCTGCAGAACTTCTTTGACCTGTTTGACATAATGAAGCGTTAGTCCCTCAAGTAAATCAGCAGGAAGTTCTTTGACATCTTTTTTATTTTGATATGGTAAAATAATTTCAGATATTCCGTTTCGCTTGGCGGCAAGCAGTTTTTCATTCAGTCCGCCAATAGCCAACACATCACCGGTTAAAGTTATCTCGCCTGTCATAGCAATATCTGTACGAATCGGAATAGAAACCAACGATGAAAGCAGTGCGGTAATAAGTGTCACTCCGGCAGACGGTCCGTCTTTTGGTACTGCTCCTTCGGGAATATGTACATGCAGTTCAACCTTGTCATAAAAATCTTTTGTCAAACCAAACTGCTCTCGATTTTTACGAATATAAGAAAGAGCTGCAACTGCTGACTCCTGCATGACATCACCAAGTGAACCGGTTAAAGTCAGTTTTGATTTCCCATACATCGGGACAACTTCCACCGGAAGAGTCTCTCCACCGACAACAGTCCATGCAAGTCCGACAGCATAACCGATAGTCGGTGTAGGTTTTATATTTGAATCAACAAATTTTGGAGCACCCAACGCTTTGTGTACTTTATTTTTTGTGAGAGTAATCTTTTTTGTTTTTTTACCTGAGGCAATTTCAACAACAATTTTTCTTAAGACAGCACCAATCTGACGTTCCAATTCACGCACCCCTGATTCTCGGGTGTAGCTTCGGATAATTTCATATAATGCATCATCTTGAAATGTTATTACTATTTTAGTTAGCCCAAGTTCTTTGTAAAGTTTAGGTAAAAGAAAATTTTTGGCAATAGCGAGTTTTTCAAAATCAAGATACCCGGGGAGAGTGATTATCTCCATCCTGTCTCGTAATGGTGCGGGTATAGATGCTATCGAATTTGCTGTTGTTATAAACAGTGTATCGGATAAATCATACTCAACTTCTAAATAATTATCAGTAAACGTAGAGTTCTGCTCAGGGTCTAAAACCTCAAGAAGTGCCGAGGCAGGATCGCCACGAAAATCTTTACCGATTTTATCTATTTCATCTAAAAGAAAGACCGGGTTTGACGAATCTGCTTTTTTCAATGATTGAATAATTCTCCCCGGTAAAGCACCAATATATGTTCTGCGGTGTCCTCTTATTTCAGCCTCATCATGTACCCCGCCTAAAGACATACGAACAAATTTGCGGTTCATAGCATTGGCAATTGAACGACCGACAGATGTTTTCCCAACTCCCGGAGGACCTACCAAACAAAGAATAGGACCTTTCACTTTTCCTGCTAACCTGATAATTGCCAAATGTTCGACTATTCTGCTTTTAGGTTTATCTAATCCATAGTGGTCAGCATCTAAAATAGCTTTCACATCTTTAAAATTGATTCTATCTTTAGTCGGTTTGTTCCACGGGATCCCTATAAGCCAATCAAGATAAGAACGCACCACCCCTGCTTCGGCTGAATATGGGTGCATCTTAGAAAGCTTTTTAAGTTCTTCTTCAGCTTTATTTTTTACTTCTACAGGGTAATCATAACTTTCAAGTTTTGCATAAATATCATCGACCTCTGCAGTCGGTTCATCATGCTGTCCAAGCTCATCTTTAATAACTTTTAACTGCTGCTGCAGATAAAATTCACGTTGTGATTGAGTCATAGATTCACGAACAGTACCATCAATCTCCTGTTCAATTTTCAAGATTTCTATTTCTTCATTTAAGATATCAGAAAGAATAACAAATTGTGATTTTACATCAAATTCTTCTAAAATTGATTGTTTGGTTTCAATCTTCTGTAAAATATGAGTAGCTATTGTATCTGATTTTTGCTGATACTCATTTATAGATGCAAGTGTTACTAAAACTTCGTCCGGTACCCGACGGTTCAGACGTATATATTCTGAAAATTGTTCTGAAACCGCTCGGCATAATGCTTCGGTCTCTCTATCCTGAGTTTTAGAATCGAAAGTTATAATTTTGGTTTGAGCAAAGAAATATTTATTCTTTTTGTTTATATTTTCAACTTTCGCACGAATAAGTCCTTCGACTAAAACTTTGAAAGTACCGTTTGGCATTTTCATCACTTGCAAAATTCTTGCAACGACACCTACCGAGTAAAGATCATCCTGTTTTGGTTTATCGACAGATGCTTCTTTTTGGGAAAGGAGTAAAATGTGCTTATCTTCAGACATCGCTTCCTGCAAAGCATTGATCGTAAAATTACGACCTATCAACAAAGGGTATATCATATGTGGAAAAACAACAACATCTCGTAAAGGAATAACCGGTAAATCCGGCTTGATAGCTATCGTTTCATCGTTATGCTTAATTTTCATTTTCTACCATTATTTTATATTTTTTATCTACCTCGCAACATACTTCATTTTCTCAATAAGGTAAATAATTTTTTAGTAAATGTGATAGAATTGTGAAATTTACGATATAATCATTAGTGGGGAATAGATGCAACCAGCCAAAGAATAGCGACCAGCACTGCCAACACACTTAGAGTCAGATACTTACGTGGGTTAGACGGTGTCTGCTCATAATACAGGAATTCTTTATTATTTTGCTCAATTAATTTTATTTCTTGTAATGTTGCTTTCAGCTCAAAGGTATTAACAAATCTGTCTTTTTGGTCTTTTGCAAGCAGTTTTCCAAGTAGCAATGCATTAATCCTATGAAATGAATCCGAATTTAATTCCGAAAATTGAGGCTGATAGAAAAGAATAGACTTTATCAGTTCATCTTCATTCTTCCCATCAAAAGGAAGCCGTCCGAACAAAATACGATAAGCAATAACACCGATTGCAAAAAAATCTGTCTGACAACCTACCGCTTCATTTTTAATCTGCTCGGGAGATAGATAATGATAAGCTTCATATGGAGCTATAAATTCGGGACTGTTTTGGAAATTTTCAAATGGAGAGAGTCCGGCATCAGTCAAAATTGCCTGACTGTTTTTAGTTATAAGAATATTTGAAGGTTTCAAATTTCCATGAGGTAAATTCTTTTTGTGTAATACCGAAAGAGCATTACTTATCTGAAGAAGTAGATCTAAAAGATTTTCTTCATGGAATTCTGAATTAACTAATAATTTTTGTAATGATGTTCCGTCAATATAGTCAGAGACAACAACAATTGATTCCTCATGTTCTTCAACAGAATGTACAGTACAAAGATTTGGATGCTCTAACCCAATATATGCTTTTAGTTTATGCAAATCACGCGTAACAGCAACAGATGGTTTGAGCTGTTTTACTGATACTTGTATCTGTTTTTCGGTATCGTACGCTTTATAGATGACAGATAATCCTGATTCGCCGATTTTATGAAACGCTTCATATTGATTTATCTTTTTAATGTCCATATCTATTAATAACGGCTATTTTGGTATAAATCTTTAATATGTATTTAGATGGTAAAAAAATACAAAAAGCAGTAGTTATTCGGCTACATCAAAAGCATTTTCATAATGTTCTAATGTACCCTCTATAAACGTAATAACATCAAAACGCATATCTATATTTGTTAAATTGTGAACCAAAATATATTGATTGGCAGCATCGGATAGATTTTTTATTTTTTTTTGATCAACTCGTTCTGAGGGATGTCCGAATTTTTTTGATGATGCCGATTTTACTTCGACAAAAATTATCAGATTTTCTTTTGTAACTATAAGGTCAATTTCTTTACGACCTGCCTGCCAGTTTTTCTCTAAAATTTTATACCCGTTTTGTGCAAAATATTCTCCGGCAAGTTTTTCATACTCTTTACCCTTTGCTCTGTTTTCTTTTGTATAACTTTTTTTTTGATTAGAAGAGGGCATACTGATTTAACAGTTCTGCTACCGGCTTAAAAGTTTTCCGATGAATATCTGTCGGACCATGTTCTTTTAATTCAGCTATATGGGCAGCGGTTGGATACCCTTTGTGTTTGGCAAACGAAAATGACGGATAGAGTGCTTGATAGCGATCCATAATTCTATCACGGGTAACTTTGGCAACTACCGATGCTGCCGCAACAGATTGACACAGAGCATCACCACCAATAACAGCATATTGAGGATAAGAAATTTTGGGAATCGGATAGTTACCGTCAACAATAACAAAATCCGGATTTTCTTTTAAGTCATGTACTGCTTTTCTCATTGCCATTAGTGATGCCTGTAAAATATTTATTTTATCAATATCTTCATTATCCAAAATACCAATGGCACAAATCAAACCTAATTGGGCAATCTCATCAAAAATACGGTCACGTTTTGCAGGTGACAATTTTTTAGAATCTGTCAGACCTTCAATATGAATAGCATGTGGTAAAATAACTGCAGCCGCAACAACCGGACCTGCCAAAGGACCTCGCCCCACTTCATCAACTCCGCATACAGATTTGTATCCTTGGTTATGAAGCATATCTTCTAAGTTTTCAATCATCGCATTAAATTGGTTATTTTTTTTAATTTTCATAATTATCTACCTATATGATATTTTATTTTTATAAAACAAACAACAAAATAATTATATTATTGTTATCGGTTAAAAACTATTGTAATATTAGGATGTTATGAAAAAAACAAATAAAGCTGATAAAAAAGAACATACCAACTCCTTTGAGTTTAAAATTATTGCGGGAACTCTGAAAAACCGTACAATCAAAGCACCGAATTTAGGTGTCACCCGTCCGCCTCTGACTCGGTTACGGAAATCAATTTTTGATTTTTTAAAACCATATTTACACGAAGCTCACTATCTGGATTTGTTTTCAGGTACCGGTTCATATCTGTTTGAAGCTGTCTCTCGTGGAGTAGTAAGTGCAACAGGTGTAGAACTTGAAAAACAATTAGTCGATTCTATAAACAAACAGGCAGACAGGTTCTCAGTTGGTGACAGACTCACTTGTTTGTGTGATGATGTTTTTAAAGCAGTTCCAAAACTGAAAAAACAGCAAAAAAAATTTGATATAATTATGATTGCTCCACCGCAGTACAAAGGTATTATCGATAAAACTTTGCTCACTCTTCGGGAGCATCCTATTGTAACCGATGAGCATCTGATACTTTGTCAACACGATACATCTGAGACTAAAAATATTTGTTTTGATGGATTTGAAATTTTACAACAACGTAAATACGGAAACACGACCTTTACGGTTATGCAGTTGGGGAGAGAGTAAGACAGAGAGCGGTAGGTTAGAGAATCTGCTACCCATTTTAAACATAATAAATCATGAATTTCTTGTAGGTTGGTGTTCCGTTGGTTTGAAATCGTCAGATTTCAAAGTCGAGAAACCCGACATCAATTATATGTACTATCGCTCTTTTTACCAATCTTTGCGATAAACCATATATGTCTCATAATAGATATCTGTTGTGTATTCTCTCATATATTCAGGAAAAATATGACACCCCTTATCAACCTTTTTCCCTCCAACTGCTTTCTGCATTTTAATCGAAGCACGGGTGTCCCATCCGCTTGCGGCTTGTTGAAAAAGTCTAAATTATCTCAACTTGAGCAGTCAGGAACCCTTTCCTGACTGCTTAATCGTCGGGAAAGGGTTCCCGACGACGCATTAATAGGTTTATCAACAAG
>CALCCW010000031.1:0-5083 GCA_937900185.1 uncultured candidate division Zixibacteria bacterium
AGAAGACGGCATACGAGATATATCAGTGTGACTGGAGTTCAGACGTGTGCTCTTCCGATCTCAGGCGGACATGTATGTGTCACCGAGCAGATAATGGGCCTGCTCACACGGCCAGAGTTGCGGGCTGTGTTGGGACACGAAATGTCTCATCTTAAAAACCGCGACGTAGCAGTGATAACCGCGCTCTCCGTAATCCCCACAATCATGTGGTACATCGCATGGAGCATGATGTGGAGCCGTGGCGGACGGGACCGTGGCAACCAAGTCGCACTTGGAATCGTTGCATTCATACTCTACTTTGTCACAAACCTCTTGGTGCTCTACGGCTCGCGTATCCGCGAATACTACGCTGACCAGGGCAGCGTGAAACTTGGAAACGCGCCCCACGACCTTGCGACAGCACTCTATAAACTGGTCTACGGCGCGGCCAAAGTCCCGCCTGACACGCTCAAGCAGATGGAGGGGCAGAAGGCCTTCTTCCTAAACGACCCGTCACGGGCCAGATCTGAGATAGCTGAGCTTCGGCAGGTGGATGCGGACATGAGCGGAACCATTGATGAAGCCGAGCTTATGGCGATTAGAAACCAGAAGGTCAAAGTCTCTACAAGCGATAAGATGATGGAACTCCTCAGCACACTCTTTTTGGCGGTTATTTCCATGTGTATAGTTTATTGCAGTTCTTGAGTTCTGTTTTTGGGGCTATTGCGATAGCTATCTATTTTTCATTTAAATCTAACCTGCCGACAAGAATTGAAATTGCGAATACATATCCAACTATGCAAAAGATATTCTTCTGGGTCTTTACAATTTCTGTTTCGTTACTGTTTGCTTATACTGTTCTTCAGTTTTATTTATTCTACGCCCCTGAACGTATAGCCAGCAATCGGATTATCTTTGGACTGGCATCATGGGCGGGCTTTTTTTATTTGGTCATAGCTATTGGATTGTATAAACGATTCAAAAGCTCTACTCAATAAACTTTAGCTTATCCATTCCTCTGTCTGACATAAAATGAAAATGCAGGTACGGAATTTCCTGTCCTAATCCATTGTTGATAAGAATTTTAAAATGGTCAGCTATACCGAGTTTATCGGCGACAATTTTGGCAGTTTCGTTTAACATCTGCAAAGTTTCCGGTTTTGTCTCATAGAAGTTTTTTGACTCTTCTTTGGGGAGTATCAAAAGATGAAGCGGTGCTTTTGGGACAATATCGGCGATGACTATAACTTGGTCGGTTTCATAAAAAATTTTGGATGGTAATTCTCTGTTTATAATTTTTGTAAATATCGATGACATGGTTGACATTCCTTTCTTTGTAATATATCTTCAAATACTATCTAAGAGATTAAGAGGGTATATGCAAGGTAAAAGAGAATCAGAAAAAGGAGCCATCTTAAATCAGTATGTGACTTTATCTAAGTTAGCGTCACGTACTTTGATTTTACTTATTATATATTGTATCTATTTTGGTAGTGCCTTAATGGATAGACAAGATGCGATTAATGATGAAATTCATCATCCAAAAGTCGTAGATGTAATTTCTGATTCATTTTTAAATAGCAAGAATCTTAATTTTTCGTGGGCGAATTATGAAGGGTTTTACGAGAATGATAATTATGTAGAGCATTTCTTCAAAGAGAGACAAAAAATCCCAATCTTAAATATTGAAATGTCAGGGGAATATTTCTTTTATGCGGGTCCACTAGTTTTTTTAATAATAACAGTTATTTATTGGATTTATTTAAGTAATGCGAATAAAGTTTTTATGCGTTTAAAATGGTATCTACAACCAAATGAAAAATTAAGAAATTTAACATACCCCTGGTTTTACAATTTACAAATTAGAACAATATGGTTAAAAGCTTCTTGGGAATTGTTCTTGGAAGTATTTCCAATTTTAATTTCTATGATTATTTTTGTTGCATATCTACCATCATTTAAAAACTTATTTAACTTAGGAATTGTATATACTTCTTTATATCCAATGACATTTGTGTTTTATGTCATCTTATTTGATATTAAAATAGTAAAAAAGTCGAATTACCCTTCTATTCATAAAATTATTTTCACTTCTTTAGGGTATTTGATAATACTTACTCTCTTAATGACATTTGCCCACGGAATTATAGGCATTGAGAATAATTTAAATATGAGTAGTTTTTTTCAAAGTAGACCTGAAACCATCTTAGCACTAGTATCTATATTAATTATGAGTTTTGAGATAATTATTTTTGGCAATTTCCCTTTTTTAGTATTTGTATCATTGACAACGTTATTAGCTTTTTTGCCGGTATTCATCATATATGGGATTATAGATTTAATTACTCTATTTATGAATAGGAGAACAAATTATTTGTTAAAATTTTCTAACGTTTTTTATCGGATGTTTATTAAAAACATACAAATTCAAGGTTTATTAGGATATTATAATAGAAAACTCACTTTCCTCGAATCAATTAAATAATTCTCGCCCTCTTGCCAAAATCAAGATTTCATATTATATTATAATTTAATAAATACGTTAAAATGATAGCTTGTATAAATTTATAGGAGAATGTGCCAATGTCAGGTCATTCAAAATGGTCAACAATTAAACGGAAAAAAGGGAAAGCCGACCAAGAACGCGGCAAAATTTTCACTCGTTTAATTAAAGAAATTACTGTTGCTGCCCGTGAAGGCGGCGGCGATGTTGAAGGAAATCCGCGTTTACGTACTGCGGTTGCCGGAGCAAAAGCTGCCAATATGCCGGCTGATAATATCAAAAGAGGTATATTAAAAGGTATTGGTGAATTACCCGGTGTTGTCTATGAAGGTCTGAATTATGAGGGATATGGTCCCGGCGGTGTTGCTATTTTTATGGAAGCTCTTACCGACAACAAAAATAGAACAGTTGCCGAAGTTCGCCATATCTTGACAAAATACGGCGGTAATTTAGGCTCAAACGGTTGTGTAGCATGGATGTTTGACAAAACCGGTATTATTATTGTTGATGCTGATGCTACCGATGAAGATACAATAATGGAGGTTGCCACCGAAGCCGGTGCTGAAGATATTATCAGCGAAGACGGCTCTTTTGAAATTTTAACTAATCCTGCTGATATTGATACCGTTCGTTCGGCGATTGAAGCAAAGGGCATAGAGATGGTATCTGCCGAAGTTACCATGCGTCCTCAAAATACTGTCAAGCTGACTAAAGAATCGGAAGCAAGTTCAATGCTTAAGATGTTTGAACTTTTGGAAGAAAACGAAGATGTTCAGAAAGTGTATGCCAACTTTGACATTGATGAAGCCCTGCTTGAAAAATTGATGTAGTATTTAAACAAGATAGTTTTTTATAAAAAGGTTCAATTCTATTGAGCCTTTTTTTGTGGTTTTAATTACAAACACAAAACGAATATAAAACGTATAGGCTATATTATGAGTAATAAGTATGAAAACAAAATAAATGAACATTACGCAAAACAAAATTTATTTGATTCTATCTTGACATCTATTAAAGAAGCAGGGTTTGACCCTGATAATTTAACTAGAGATAATTTATCGAGCTTTGAAGAATTTCATATTGGTGGTCGTGATGCTACCAGATTATTGGCAGACTTTGTACAGCTTAAAAAAAGTTCAAAAGTTTTAGATATCGGATGCGGAATTGGAGGTCCGGCAAGAACTCTTGCTGATGAGTATGATTGCTTCGTAACTGGAGTTGATATTACAACAGAGTTTATTAAAACAGCCAAGCAATTAACTAAACTTGTTAGATTAGATAATAAAACCAAATTTCAGGTAGAAAATGCTACAGAGCTGTCATTTGAGTCAAACTCTTTTGATGTTGTTTGGATGCAGCATGTTAATATGAATATTAAAGAAAAAGACAAACTGTTTTCAGAGATTTATCGTGTTCTAAAACCGTCAGGTCAGTTGTTTTTTTATGAAGTTTTGAAACTGAATGATAATCCGCTAACTTTTCCGGTATTATGGGCAGGAACACAGGAATTAAGTCATCTTATCAATGAAGAATCTTATCGGAAGAAATTGGAAAAAGTTAGTTTAGTTGAAGTACAATGGGAAGATAGAACCTTGTTTGCTATTGAGTGGTTTGAGAAACTATCTGCTCAAAAACATAGAGATGAATCTCCTCAGTCAAATCTCAGTCATGTAGGGAATAAAAATATTTCCCAAAAAGCTGCTAATGTCTTACGAAATCTCAAAGATCAAAAAATCTGTGTAGTGCAGGCAGCATACTCAAAAAGTCCATAATCACATTATTGTTTCATATTGTTTTTTTAATTGATATTCAGAAACAATATCTCTATGCTTGAGTATGAGAATACTTGGAATAGACCCCGGATTAAATATTACCGGATACGGACTGCTTGAGGTTGTTGATAGCCAGATACAGATTGTCGAAGCAGGAGTTATCCGTCCGAATAATAAACTTCCTTTTGAACAAAGACTCTTAGAGTTAGGGGATGAGCTCGACAACGTCATCGCACAATTTAAGCCTGATGTTATGGCGGTCGAAGAACTTTATTCTCATATCAAGCATCCGAAGACATCTATTATTATGGGGCATGCCAGAGGTATAATATTTTACAAAGCTGCCGAAGCAAAATTGACTGTAACGCCGTATGCCTCAACCAAAGTAAAAAATGCTCTTACCGGAAACGGGAGAGCATCTAAAAGACAGATGCAGATGATGGTCTGTTCTACTCTGAATTTAACGGAAATACCCGAACCTCCCGATGTTGCCGATGCTTTAGCGGTTGCTTTGTGTCATTTGCGGACATTACAGCATCAGAAAGTAATACAAGTATGATTCATGCAATCAAAGGAACACTGACTCAAATTGTTGAACAGTCAGCATATATTGAAAATCATGGGATGATTTATGAAATCCTGCTTCCGTCGGGATTAGCTGAACGTCTTAAAAACGATGGTGAAGTAGGCAAAGAGATAGAATTTAAGACGATTTATTTTATTGAAGCCGGTGACCGCAAATCAAATCATTATCCAAAATTAGTCGGGTTTGTAGATGAGATCGGAAGAGCGTCGTGTAGGGAAAGAGTGTAGATCTCGGTGGTCGCCG
>CALCCW010000032.1:0-6384 GCA_937900185.1 uncultured candidate division Zixibacteria bacterium
TACAATAATTGCATCAAATTTATGAGTAATAGCATCAATATTTTCTATCGTTAAATTTGGCAAGATTTTTTCATACCACTCAGCTGAATCCTCTTTCTTTGTCTCACCATTGATAGCTTCAAGCCACTCTTCACAAAGATCTATAAACGGTCCCGTTGTAATATTTTCATACCCCTCACATTTAGCTTCTAAAAATCCTCTTAAGGCTCGATTAAAACAGACCAATAATACTGACTTACCCTCATCAGCTAACATTTTAGCTTTATGTATTGCAAACATCGTTTTACCGGAGCCGGCACATCCTTGGATCAAAACTTTTTTTTGTTTGCGTAAAATCTGTAATAATGACAACTGTTCTTTTGTTAAATGAATTAATTTCGAAAAAGAATCATGGATTATCAACTTTTTTGAAGCTTTTCCTTTTAGATCCTTGTTCCCATAAATATTTTCAAGCCCTTTGATAATATTTAAACCATCTGCTTTGCTGATTTTTTCAGTAAAAGCATGATTAAAAAGTTCTTCAACAGACTTACGAAAATCGAAAAGGTTAGATTGGTCTAATATCCGCCATTTTGGAACATCCGCACGTAAATCAATTTTTTCAAATATTGAATCAGGGAAAACTACAGCATAATCATGAGGTATAAACATCTGCTTAAGATATTTTTGTTTTTGAAGTAATTTAAAGATAACTCGACTTGCTGTTTTTGCTTGCTCGAAGGGATCACGAATTTCAGAAATTATGCTTTGTTTATCTTCAGTTTCCCATAGCCTGTGTTCTGCTTTATATGAACATCTCCCTCCTTTTACTTCAATAACAATAAAACCATATTCCGGATGAGCAATAATATAATCTAACTGACCTTTTGTGATAGAGTCTTCAATTTCAGGGGCATCCCAAGTGATGTCATGAAAGATATAAAAAGAATCAGATAATTCCTTTGATTTATCATAAATCATTTTTTCAGATAAATTAGTAGAAGCTGTAAAATTCTCGTTGAGTTCTTTAGGGTATAATTGTGCCATCTTTATTCAAACTTAGCTTTGACCACTAACCTTTCCTTTGTTAAATTATAACGAGTTACAAATGTCAAAATATAGGGTTTTGTATGTAGCAGGGAGCCTTCATTATCGCAGATATCAAAGATCCCTCAAATTCTCTTCCGTGTAGCACATCATCAAATTATTAATTTTACTTATTGCTCAACAAATTAGTGAAAATCTCCCTTAGTTGATTTTTATAATCAACAACACTCATTGAATAATTAATATTGCTAGGATGATACAATACTAACACATCTCTTCCCTGAACTTTAAAAGTCTTCCCATGTGCATCTCTCATTAATATTTTTTCATCTAGTAATTTATCAGCTACAGTCTTACCTAGTGCAATGATTATTTTGGGATTTAATTGATCAATTTCTTTCCATAAAAAATGTTTACAATTTGAAACTTCAGCTTGCTTAGGTTTTCTATTTTTATTGTTATCATTAGGCCAACATTTTACAATGTCTGTAAGATAAAAATACTCCTCTAATTCAATGCCAACTTCTTTCAAAATTGCCCTGAGTAGATTACCTCCCGCACCTGTCCAATATTTGTTTTTATATAAACTCGCTTTACCTGGTGCTTCTGAAACCAGTAAAAATCTACTGTTTAATTGTCCATGGCTACCAATTGGAAATTTCTTGTGTCCAATAATAGTTTCACACTTTTTACATTCTTGAATTTCTTTCAATAATGATTTTGATATTTTACTCATATACTTTTCAATTCTCAATTAACACTATAAAAGATCATACATTTTCAAGTTCACTTTCCTTATCCCATTTAGCCAATAACTCTATATAACCTGTAAAATTATGGATGATTTCAATCGCATCTTCTCTGGTCACTTCTTCACCACTATAATCTGACTAGAAATCCTGAGTTTCTTTTATAAACTTTTCACTTGGTAATCTATTCATATTACTTATCAAATTTAGAGGCATTACTTAGTATTTTTGCTTCGACTTTATTAACCAATGATGTTATATCATCCCAAACATCATTTAATTTCTTCTCAATATCTTCATCAGAGTATCTTTCACTACTAACATCAAATGACCATTTTAAATTAAAATAACTCCACCACTGTTTACCCTTAGGCTTTGTTGCCCCTTCAATACTCATTATTGCTTCTGATAATATTTCTCTGTGTTTATCATCTCCAGGAGATATCGCTGGTCTAAACGTAATTTTTTTAGGCCAATAATCTATTTCAAATAAGAAAGCTTCCTTATTTTTCCACCCATATAAACCTGATCTCGGAATTACCTTATCTAATTTTGGAGTTAAAAATCTAGCATAACCTTTATTGGGAGCTGTTAAAATCCACCCAGATTCTACTATTTTTTTTGTAAAAAGATGTGCCACTTCAGCAAGCCTATCAGGTTTATTGTCAATAATAAAATCAATTGCTTCCCTGTGAGTATAATATATTTGTTTTGCCAAATCGTTTAAAGAGTCATCCTTCATAATATCTCTCCTAATAACTGCTATATAATCTTCAATATAAATCCGAGATCGTTGCGATAGTGAATTGCTATATATATCTAATATACTCTTTAGAATATTTGCTATGTCGTGATAAGAATAAGTTTGGTATGATTCAGCATCAACCGGATCAAGTGGAGATCGCCCATGTGGAGTTAAAAACACAAATGCATGATTAAGATCAGGAAATGAGCTTTCTAAAATAAGTTTATATTTTTTTAATTGATCAGAATGTTCCGCTGACTTGACTTTGTTTTCAATACAAACGACAAAATCATTTGAGATCAATAAAATATCTATATTTTTCCATTCTCTTCTAATTTCAATATGATTTAAGTCCAGCTTATCTATAGTAAATTCATCAATCCAATCGTAGCTCTTATTTGAAAAAATATCCTTTAAAAACCTACGCAGAACTAGGTCATTTAAACCATGGTTGCTATTTGTATCTAACAACCAAGTAAGAAAATTAGAATGTCTAATCTCCACATCATGAATTTTTAATAGATAAAATAAATTAGGTTTTTTTAATTTGAGTTCAATATCTTCTAACAATGGATCTTTAATTAAACTACTAAGAGAATCTCTCACATCAGAATTCACGACAAAATCCTTTTTCATTATGTTGAAGAATAATAAATGAATAAGTAGTACAACTTGTCAAGTATTACAATAAACTTATTCCTAATAACTAAAATGGCATGGTTACATATCATAATTTAAAATGAGCTTAAAGAAAATCTAAAGAAACAATTGATTAAGAATAAATTTTTATCCTCTATACTTTCTTCGCATATCTGAACTTGATATATGTTCATCACAACCTGTATTTTCATTTGCAAAAAATGCCATATGAATAATAGTTTTTTCATGTACTAAAGCTGAACCAACCGAATCTTTGCCCGTAAAGCGATAATCTTTTCCGTAGCCAACTGTTTTGTGTTCACTTTGAGTAGAAAGAGTGATTAATTTAAAAAATGCTTCAATCAGTTTCTTGCTGCTTATATTTGGTTTACCTTTTTCAGACAGGATAGCGTCCATAGAATAACTCTTTAAAAGCTTAGGATACAGTATCTGGAAAGCATTTGAACAAGAAAATATATCAAAACCAACAACCTTATTATTTATGATAACTAAGAAGCCTGTTTGTTTATCTATAAATTGGAAAGCTTTGTTATATTCCTCTAACAGTTTTTGTTTTGACTCAAAAACATCTCGCATAGCTCCTGTATCTGAATCAACATCTGCTTTTATCGAAAACTTGTCAATCTCTTGCCAAACCTTGCTTTGATCTGATTGAGCTCCCCTATTAGAACGAAGGGATTTAGAGACTGACTGCACCTTATGATGTCGCACACTTGGTGACATCACCACGCAAGAATCAGAAAAGACTTCAGATTCATATGACCAACGTCCTTGCTCAGTACAGCTAACCGGGACAATTGTTTCCGAAAGTTCCTTAAGTAAAATAGATGTGTTTAAAACTCGGTTTTGCTTTGCCCCAACCAACTCTTCACCATCTAAGAGAAATATAGGTTTCTTGCCGTTATTGATTACTTTTAGATTAGGTACAGAACCATCATCGTCAACCTCAACTATTTCCAACAAATTCAAATCCAAAGCTTCTGAAAGCACCAAATAATCAAGTTCACTTTTTTGATTAGAGAATAATGGTAAGACTTTCATGTTTCCAAAACTTTGCACTTCACCAAATTCAATTGAAACCAGTGCGTCATTAAATAATCTGTTCATAATTACTCCTTTAATTTTCTTTAAAATAATCAGAGTGTACGTCACCTAATGACGCATTATTGATTTAAGTTAAATAAAAGTTAATATTTTATTGAAAGGAAATGTATGCAGAATTATCGACACGGAGACATAAGGTTGAAAAGGATTGAATTTATACCTGAAGAATCAACAAAAACGGAAGAGTCATATAAGTATATTGTCGCACACGGAGAAGCTACAGGGCATAAACATTGTCTTGAATCTTCAAATATCCAGGTATGGCTAAAAGATGATGCTATATATTTAGTTTTAGAGAATACTGGTATTCTTACCCATCAAGAACACAACAGAATAAATATCCACCCGGGATGTTATGAAGTAATCCACGAAAGAGAATATGATCCTTTTTCAAAAGAACATCGACAGGCGTATGACTAATGAGTATTGAATCATCACTTAACCGAGCGGAAATAGCTATTCAAGTTCGAGATAACTGGCTAAAAAGATATCAAGAACCTCCTCTAATTAATAAAGAAAAAGCAGTAAACGCTATAAATTGGTTATACCGATTAGGGGGATTAAAAGAACCAGAGATAATCTTTTGTGATTCACCAAAGCAATGCGATGAGGTTTATCTAAACTTGACTAAGTTTAACAATACCGCAGATCAATTTGCAGTTGATATTAATAATTATGCTAATAGTATAAAAGTAAAAGAGTTGAATAATGAAGCAATTAGTCTTTTAATTAAAGATTACCTTAGTTATAATTATGATCTCACAGAAAAGTTCACAGTTTCTATAGATTGGTATCTAAATAAATGTATAGAATCATTATTTGAAGATAAATCTTGGAATACAAACAGAAAAAATGCAACTTTATTGGATGAAAGTCCGCCTGATTCATCTTATCTGTTAACGTTGGAATCTGCATTTCCTGCTTTATGCGTTACAGCTTTTGTAAGAAGTACTTTTGATATTCTTTTAAATACAATGCGTGATTTTTCAATCTTAGAAATGGACTACTTGGAAAAATTAAATATAATTAGATTTGGTTCTGAACAACTTAAGTACTTTGAATTGCTTGAATCCAATATGTTTGGTTATATTCCTTTAAAAAAGAATTGTATTGTATGCTCATTCCCTACAATAATCAAACTAGATGAAGGCTTTTTACATTCTACTTCAGGACCAGCAATTGAATGGAGAGATGGAACTAAATATTATTTTCTTGAAGGAATGAATATGGGAAAAAGATTATGGAAGCATATTCTTCTTAAGAAATTTAAGAAAAAAGGAATATTTAAAATCAAACATTTTTTCTTTCGTTATTTAGCTATTAAATATTATGGGGTTGAGAACCTCGTTGATGAACTTGACACCACTATATTAGACGAATCAATCCGTGGGAATAAATTATACAGAGTTTATAATTTAAATATAAGATTTGCATATTTTCTTAAATATAAGTGTCCGTCTACAGGTAAAGAATATTTTAAAGCGATCCCCCCCAATGAAGTTGATACCAGCTTAGATCGCTTAGCCGATAGGGCTATGGCTTGGAAATTCAGCATGACCTTAGAGGAATATGATAATCTAACAGTCGAGGCATAACAGTATGTAAAAAAACAAATCTTTGGTTACTTCAATTGATATTTCGCTTCTACTACCTCACAGAATCAAGCAATTCTTCTGCAGCTTTCAATCTATCAACAGTTGCATCTATATCAATTTTGTTGTTTTTAAATACTCTATAGTCCCCATCATAAGTGCAAACTGTCATAGATTTACCGCTACCAAATCTTTCTGGCTTTACTACATTTACTAAACAACTTGCTTCCTTACTTTTCTTTATAATAATATCATGCCACTTATTCCTAACTACACTTGGCTTGAACTTATCATCCACCGAAATCTTGAAACACAAGAGCCCATCCTTTAGTATAGGATCTAAACAATTGGATGTTGCCTCATCATAGCGAGCTTCGAGCTGGAGCCCAAGTGAAAAGTGCTCATCACCTTGGTAACCCCAATAAAATCCAATAAAACCACCGCTCTTATTTGGCACATATAGCCATTTCCCATTAGATCGGAAGAGCACACGTCTGAACTCCAGTCA
>CALCCW010000033.1:0-31607 GCA_937900185.1 uncultured candidate division Zixibacteria bacterium
TTTTTTAATGATACGGCGACCACCGAGATCTACACTCTTTCCCTACACGACGCTCTTCCGATCTTGCTCCATTTGGTGCTTTAACTGGTGGTGCCGGTCCCATTGCTGTCAGTTCTTTTGCTCCACTACCTGTAGTCTCTACTGCAGGCGTGAATATGAATAATTCTGTTACTGTTGCTGTGAGCAATAGCCCTGTGTGTCCGGGTTCTGTTTATATTGCATGGACTGATATGTCGTTAGGTGATCCCGATGTACTCTTCTCATCATCTTCTGATGGTGGATTGACTTGGACACCCCCTGTAAGAGTTAACCAAGATCCTATCGGAACAGGAATTGCCTATGACCAATGGGCTCCACACATGAGAGTGGATGATGCTACCGGTGATATCACTATTATATATTATGATAAGAGAAATGATCCTGCCAATACATTAACCGAAACTTGGTCATCTACTTCATCTGACTGCGGTGTTACATGGACTGACTGTATTGTCTCGCTTGCAGGACCAACACAGCCTATAAGCAATACACCTATTCCACCTACTTTATTTATTGGAGATTATCTCGGCTCTGATATAAATGCTCTTAACGGTAATGCTTTTATTTGGAATGATACACGAAATGGTGTAGATCAAGATATTTATTTCGAATTTACAAAATCTTGTGCTACTGATACAGACGGAGACGGCGTTCCCGATGCAATAGATAATTGTCCACTTACTCCAAATCCTGCCCAAACTGATACTGATGGTGACGGTATTGGAGATTTATGTGATAATTGTCCAATCACTCCAAATCCTGCTCAAACAGATAGCGATGGAGATGGTGTAGGAGATTTATGTGATATTTGTCCCGGCTTTAATGATTTAGCTGATGCTGACGGAGACGGTGTACCTGATGGTTGTGATATTTGTCCCGGATTTAATGATTTAGCTGATGCTGACGGTGATGGTGTACCTGATGGTTGTGATATCTGTCCCGGCTTTAATGATTTAGCTGATGCTGATGCTGACGGTGTACCTGATAGTTGTGATAACTGTCCATTAGTTTCTAATCCATCTCAATTAGATTCTGATTCAGATGGAATAGGTGATGCATGTGAAGGATGTTGTGTGCTACGTGGCGATGTTAATTCTACCGGTAGTATCAATGTTTCTGACTTGGTATATCTTGTAGCGTATAGTTTCCAAAGCGGACCTGCTCCTGTATGTGCAGAAGAAGGTGACGTTAACGGTTCAGGTACTATCAATGTTTCTGACTTGGTATATCTTGTAGCTTATAGCTTCCAAAGCGGACCTGCTCCGGCTCCATGTCCATAGAGCAATTTGACGGCATTACTGTTAAATAAATACAGTAATGCCGTGTCAATTTAATATACTATTTTGTAAACTTAAAAATTGTTGACATATTAATTTTAAAATAATATTGATACTTTTACAAAAAATAAACTTGTCATAGGTAGATTTTTTAATATATTACCAACCGTAATATAGAACGTGAACCTATAGACTTGGAGAAATAAAACATGGCAATGCACATTTCTGATGATTGTACAGCATGTGGTCTTTGTTTACCGGAATGTCCGACTACTTCTATTGAAGAGGGCGACATTTATGTAATTAACCCCGCAACTTGTAATGAATGTGAAGACCAAGACGATGGACCGGCTTGTGTAGATGTATGTCCGGTTGACTGTATTGATAAAGCATCATAATTTTAAAATTTAATATAAAAACCGCTTATTTTAAGCGGTTTTTTTTTGCCTATTTTGTGTATAAAAAAGAGGATGCTCAACTGGTTGGGTAGAGGGGGCTAGGAAACTACCCAAGGACAACAGAGAGACATCCTCAAACTTTCTTCTTATAATATATAAACAATAAAATAATTGCTGTTTTGTCAAGCAGAGAAATACTAATATCTAACTATTTTAACAGGTATAGACATTATTGTATTGTCATTATTGTCTGTCTGTACATTTATTGTAACGGTCGTGAGGTATGTACCTTCTTTTAAGTTTTTATCGGGGGCAATCACGACTTCAACAAATTTACCTTTATTTGCTTTTTGTGTCTTAACGTAAGTTGTTACGTAATTTTTAGGATGTGATACCGATGCAATAGAAATTTCATCAAAAAAAACATTCGGAATTCTGATTGTTCCTTCTTTTTTAGAAGGTAAGAAAAACAGTGATATTGGTTTTGGCTTTAAACCATTAAACCACTGACCAACAATTGAAACATAGAAATATTCTAACTGAGGTAATTTGGGATGATCGGTAAAAACTCTAAATGATTTATTGACAGGTCCGTAAAAATCTTTCGTGTCAAATGTCAAATTGAAAAATGCTGTGTCACCCGGAAGTACCAATGTGTCAGTTGAACGAACTGTAGTACAGTCACAAGAGACATCAATGTTTTTAATCTTAATTGGGACATCAGTTCGATTCTCAAATATATATGTATGTTGAATCTTAAAGTCCATCCCAATATGACCAAAATCGTGCATCTGTTCATCATAGGTTAACCCTTGTGAAAACAAACAGGATGGTATAATTGAAATCATAGAAATAAACAAAATTTGACGTATTCGCATAATTAATTTGTCTCCTCTAATATAGGCATATACCCAAACTCCCTCATCCAGGAGTCGTTATAACACTTGCTTAAATACCTAATCCCGGCATCAGCAAAAATTCCCACCATAACATCATCGGCATGTAAATTACGAGCTACCTGTTCCATAGCAATCGCCACCGAACCCGAAGACCCTCCGGCAGAAATCCCTTCAGCTTTTGCTATAAATCTTGTCCGATTAAATGCGTCCTTATCAGAGACAGTAATAACCTTATCAACTAATTTAGGCAGTAATGCTTCGGTGATGACATCCGAGCCAATACCTTCAACTTTATATGCATGACCGGCTGTCTTTTGATTCGAACGAATATACTCCGCAAAAATCGAACCTTCAGGGTCAACTGCAATTGTTTGTATCTTTGAGTTTTTCTCTTTTAAATATTTTGCCGTTCCCGAAAATGTACCGCCTGTGCCTATACCGGCAATAAAATGAGTAACCTTTCCCTCTGTATCATTCCAAATCTCAGGTCCGGTACTATGATAATGTGCTTCTATATTGTCTTGACTATCGTACTGGTCTAAATCAAAATACCCTTTTTCCTTAGCAAGTTTTCGGGCAACCATATAACAGCCGGCAGGGTCAAAATGATCATCAACTTCAGGAGTAACAATTACTTCAGCACCGAATGATTTTATCAAATCTATTTTTTCCTTTGATGTTTTTACTGGAGTTGTCACAACTGCTTTAAGCCCAAAATGAGAACAGACCATCGCCATTGATGAACCGGTATTGCCGGAGGTGTTGTCTACAACGGTATCGCCTTCTTTTAACCTTCCGCTTTGTACAGCTTTACGTATGATATAATACGCCATACGATCTTTAATAGATCCCGTCGGATTTAAAAACTCTAACTTTACAAATGCCTGACATCCGTTTTCAGGAATGCCTGTCCGTAGACTCACCATTGGGGTTTTGCCTATTAGTTCTAATATTGACTTATATGCTCTCATATTTCTTCCTTTTTAATTCTGAATCTTATACAATTTTATGCGGTTTTTCAACAAATTTCTTTTAAAAAAGTTGATTCTTTTTAAGTTGACTTTCAATTTGACTCACTGTTTATATGACTTTATATAAATTATGACTAATAAAAGATATGGAGTCAAAAATGAATAAAATAAAACCCTTTCTATTAATTATGGTCTTGGCTGTGTTAGTGGTGGGATGCTCTAAAGAGAAAAAAGATGAAGCCGCTAAACTTCAAAAAGAACTTATGGGTGACTCTACTCAGGTAATGGATTCACTTGCTGAAGTTCAACGAGTTACCGATTCTATCGCTACGGAACAAGCTGAAGTTGATAAATTGATGCTCTGGCAAAAACAGGCAGAAGAAGCTCTATACAAAATGCCGAAAAAACCGGCTGGTGACGGCTATACCGTCCAGGTTGCAGGATGTGAAAATCGAGATTACGCTGAACATCTTGTTGATATATATACCAAACGAGGCTATCAACCGTATGTCACAACAATTACTGTTGAAGGGCAAGAATACTATCGAGTACGTGTCGGTATTTTTGCATCATTATCCGATGCCAAGGCACTGCAGGCAGAACTCAACGACAAATATTCTATCGACTCATGGATTGATGTCACCGTTAAATAATTAATAAAAAATGTTATCCTTGTGCAAACAAGGTTCCAAAGACCGAACACTCTTGTGTCCGGTCTTTTTTATAAGGTTCGTTATGAAACAAATTATACTTATTATTCTTACACTATCAATTTGTCAATTTTCTTTTGCCCAATCTGATTTATTACAAACGGGGAAACAGCATCTTAAAAAACGTGAATTCAAACAAGCATTAATTACATTTCAAAAACTCTTAGATTCCGACAAATCCAATCCAAAGGCATATTTTTATCTCGGACTCTCTCAATACAACCTGAAAAAATATAAAAAGGCACTCAATTCATTTTCGTATGCTATCAGGTATGACTCCGGTTACAGCAAAGCATATCGTAACCGTGGTGCTGCTTATGCAAATCTCAGACAGTATCAAAATGCTGTCGACGATTACAATTCTGCTATTAAGATTGACAGCAGTGATGCCGATGCTTATTATCGACGGGGTCATGCCTACAAAAACGGATTTAAAGATATCTTCAAAGCTCTTGCCGACTACACACACGCAATTGAACTCGATTCAACGCATTTGTATGCATACGTAAACAGGGGAAATATTTTCTTACAAAAGAGTAATTACCGATCTGCAATTTCTGATTACACTCATGCACATATACTCAATCCAAAACTTGTCCATCCATTGTATAGTCGGGGAACGGCATATTTAAAACTTGGGGAGTACCAAAATGCTGTTGATGATTTTGATGCGACGATTGCATTAAGCAATGAAAACTATCTGGCTCATTATTATAAAGCTATTGCACTTTTAGGAATGGGGGAGAAGATAAAAGCCAAAGAAACATTCCGCACCGCCTTGCAATACACTCCACAATCTGATACTGATATAATCAACAGTATAAAAAAATATTTGAAATAAAAATTTTAAACACCCTTAACCGACTCTTAAAATAGGGGAAATGACAATTATAAAAACCATTTATCAACTTGCATTATTTTATAACTCCTCTCCGTACTTGACACAGAGTCAAGTCCTAACACCATGACATCCAAACTCCCTCAATGTCACACCGAACCTTCTCAATGTAATGCCCAACTTGCTCTATGTTACCGTGTATTCTCCTAATGTCGTCCCATACTTGGAGGCTATGTCTCAATACATAATGTTAGTTCACAAACCCGCTTTGCGTGTTCAGGAACTAACATAACATGGCTAAAATTTGTATTGTGACACAGCCTCTTGATACGGGAAGCAACATTGTTGTTTTCAAAATGGGTTCGTTTCGCATATAAAACATCTTTTTTTAGCCGTTTTTTAGGGTCATTTCTCACTGTAAATAAAACAGAATTAGTGAGTTACAGCGAAATGGCTTTGCCTTAAAAAATGGCTTAAAGCCATTTTTGCTGATATTTTTTGTAGTGTTTTCGTGCATCAATTTTCTCTTTCATAAATTATGCGTTCATAGTAAGGGAAATGATGCTAAAGTTGGGAAAAGTTGTAGAGAAAGTGTAACTCGTGAAGAGGGGCAGACATCTTCGTTTGTCACTTAATAAAAACTATTGATATTTTTTCTGAAACATCAATATTATTTTTAGGTATGGTTTTGTATGAAACAGGCATGCCTGTTACTAATGAAAGGTTGAGGCAGGCGTGTTACTAATGAAAGGTTGAGGCAGGCGTGTTACTAATGAAAGGTTGAGGCAGGCGTGTTACTAATGAAAGGTTGAGGCAGGGCTGTTCTTAATGAAAGGTTGAGGCAGGCGTGTTACTAATGAAAGGTTGAGGCAGGGCTGTTCTTAATGAAAGGTTGAGGCAGGCCTCAACCCTACAGTGTCAAGTCCGCAGGTCTGTCCCCACAGAAATCTCTTACAACACTCTTTGACATTTTAAATCAAATTCGCAACTTTGCTTGTGTTTCTGCGACAATATTATATTGTATTACCTTTGCTTAGATTAAGCAGATGTGAATATCTGTACATATACAGGTATTATGCATACTTCGACTCCGCTCAGTATGGCATGAGATTGAATAAACAAAATTACAATCTCTCGGCTTTTTAATGAGGTTGAGATTCGTAAATGACAGAGGAAACAAAAAGCAGATTAATAGTATATGACAGAACAGAATAACAATAAAAGAGATTACACCGAGGGGTCGATACTTAATTCCATCCTCAAGATGGGTTTACCGTCTATGTTTGGATTTCTTGCCCAGCATATCTACGCCATGGCGGATATGTTTTGGGTCTCCAGACTCCCAAACAGTGAATCATCGGTGGCGGCTATTACGTTTTTTTCAAATTTGCTTTGGGTTCTGTTTGCTTTTAACTCTCTTATCGGTCCCGGTTCTGTTGCCATTATCTCCCGAAGGTACGGTGAAAAAGATTACGACAACACCGAACGGGCTATCAAAGAGACTATTATTCTCAAACTGTTTTTTGGAACATTGCTGGGACTGATTGGATGGTTTTTCATAAAAGATATGCTCTCATTTCTTGGTGCGGAAAATGATGTTCTTTCGCTTGGGATTTCTTATGGCAAAATATTACTGTTTGGGCTGCCTTTAATGTATGCCGCCTATTCATTTTTTACGGCGATGCGTTCAATTGCTAATCCGGCTATTGCTATGGGGCTTATGATAGGTTCTAATTTATTAAATGCTGTTTTAGATCCTTTGTTTATTTTTGGGTATGTTGGGTTTCCGGCATTAGGTATACAAGGTGCAGCGGTAGCATCGATTATTAGTTATTCGCTGACATTTATAATCGGAACAATATTATTTAGAACAAAATACACAAATATCAAAATGCATCTGATTGGAAAAACATCGGTCTCTCTTAAATCAATGTTGCAGATATTAAAAATCGGAACCCCTGCATTATTGGGTGATATTTCATTTTCGGGTTCACGGATGTTATTAACACCGCTTATCGCATCATTTGGGATGTCGGTTGTGGCAGCTTATGGTGTGGGGATGCAGGTATTTGGTTTTGGTATTATGCTGATTGTCGGTATCGGGCTTGGGTTGTCATCTCTGATTGGACATAATTTAGGTGCGAATAAAGTTGATAGAGCTAAAACAACTGCTAATCAGTCGATTATGTTAGGTGTCGGAATATTAACTGTTTTCGGTATTCTGACATATTTCTTTGGTAAGTATTATATGTCGCTCTTTTTTGATTCACCTGATACAATCGCTATCGGGACAAAGATGCTTCAAATTTGGGCTTTTGGATTTCCGGCTTTTGGAGCATTTATCATGCTTGAGCAGGTACATTCGGGAGTTGGTTTAAACACACCGTTTATGGTTATGTCTGTTATTCATGGCTGGGGTTTACAAGTGCTTCCGGCATTAATTGTAACATCATATTTACATCTTGATATGACAGCAGTTTGGTGGGTATTTACTATTTCAGGCTATATTTCAGCTATGATATTCTATACATATTACCGTCGGGGGAGATGGCTGACTGTAAAGGTTTAACCTGTTGCTTTTTATGTCGTTTTGGTTTATAATCGTGATATGAATGATTCAAGCTATGAAGGCAGACAGGATGATATCCGTGACTGGAATACTCCTGCAATAGAGATATTTGAAAATATCTATCCCGATAGAGATTATTCTATCACAATGACAATTCCCGAATTTACCTGTGTATGCCCTAAAACAGGACTGCCGGATTTTGCAGTACTTACTCTTAACTATGCCCCTGATAAACATTGTATAGAACTTAAAAGTTTTAAAGAGTATCTTCTGGCATACCGCGATAAAGGTATTTTTCACGAAAACGTAGTCAATAAATTGGTTGATGATATTGTGAACGCAATAGATCCAAATCATTTAAAATTGGTTGGGGTGTTTAATTCGCGAGGCGGTATTCAAACAACAGTTCAACGAGACTACAAACGCAGTTCATAAAGACAAATGAATAAAGTATTGGTTTTATTAAGCGGCGGAATTGATTCTACAACAGCACTTTACGATGCCGTAAAAAAGTATAATGAAGTGGCTGCCGTCAGTTTTGATTATGGTTCAAAACATAATAAAAGAGAGCTGATGTTTGCCGCTCATCATTGTAAAACATTGGATGTCAGGCACGAGATAATTGAATTACCGTTTATGAACACATTGTTTAAATCTGACCTGTTGCAATCAGGTGGAGATATTCCCGACGGTCATTACAAAGAAAATTCGATGAAAAGAACTGTTGTTCCCTTTCGCAATGGTATAATGCTTTCGATAACTGCCGGATTTGCCGAGAGTATTAGTGCAGAAGGCATTGTCATTGCGGCTCATACCGGAGATCATACTATTTATCCTGATTGTCGTGAAAATTTTATGAGTTCAATGTCTGAAGCTATCAGTTTGGGAACGTTTGCCCATGTTCAAATTATCAGTCCATTTATTGATATGGATAAGACAGCTATTGTAAAAATTGGCAAAACACTCAATGTTCCATACCAATATACATACTCTTGTTATAAGGGATTTGAATTACATTGTGGCGTATGCGGTACCTGTGTTGAGCGCAAAGAAGCATTTCAGCTTTCCGGTATTGACGACCCGACTGAATATTTATCTGATACTGATTCTTGCAATAACTCAAAGGCGGACTAAATGCTTATCTCTGAAATATTTTATTCCATTCAAGGTGAAGGAATGCTTTCGGGGTTGCCGTCGCTGTTTATAAGAACATCAGGATGTAATTTGAGATGTAACTGGTGCGATACTGACTATGCCTCGTGGAATCCATCCGGTACAGAAATGACAGTTGATAAGATTGTTAAAAATATAGATACTCATCAAAGTAATCATGTTGTTATTACCGGGGGAGAGCCGATGATAGCTAAAAATATCAATTTGTTGTGTGATGAGTTAAATGCTAAAGATGCACATATTACTATTGAAACTGCGGGTACGATTAGTCCGAATAATATCACGTGCGACTTAGCATCGATTAGTCCCAAAATGAGTAATTCAACTCCCGATAAGAGAGCATCAGATAGCTGGCGGAAACGTCACGAACGTGACAGAATAAATTTGGCTGTGCTGCAGGAATGGATAGATAACTACGATTATCAGCTAAAGTTTGTCATAGACAAAAAAGATGATATAGAAGAAATACAGCAATTGCTCATTCAATTAGATAGAGATATTTCTCCGTATAAAGTATTATTAATGCCGCAAGGAATTACAGTAAAAGAAATAGATTTAAAAAAACTGATGGTAGTCGAATTGTGTAAAGAATATGGTTTTCGATATTGTGACCGGCTGCACATCAGTTTATTTGGAAATAAAAAAGGAACCTAAATATGCCGTATAGAATATGTAAAACCTTAGAAGTAGAAAATGCTCACATGCTTTCCAAGCATCCTGATAATTGCAAATTTCCCCATGGACACAGCCGACGAATTGAGTTTGTTTTAGAAGCTGATTCCTTGGATAATAATGAAATGGTTTGTGATTTTAAAATTATCAAAGAAGCGTGTATTGATTTTGTAGAGAAGTTTGACCATGCCATTTGTATAAATACTGATGACCCTAAATATCAGCAGTTTAAAGAGAGTTATAATGACCGAGTAATCAGCTATGAGAACCAAGACCCGACTACCGAAGTGCTTGCCAAAGATATTTATGACAGGTGTAATAAACGGTTGGTCGAATATAGAAAAAATGATAAGTCGCGATTTAAGCTGGCAGACGGGGTTAAACTTGTTTCTGTAAGAGTTTGGGAGACATCTTCAAGCTGGGCGGAATACTCGGAGTAAAAGTTTAGTATAGATTATAAATAGTTTTAAAATTTTACTTGAATTTTTTTTATTATTTTATACATTACCGACCTGTTAAAGATGACTACTGATTTACATATACGACCTTGTCAGTAACACAAAATTTGTGTGCCGGAGTGGTGGAATTGGTAGACGCCAGGGACTTAAAATCCCTTGCACCTTGGTGCGTGCCGGTTCAAGTCCGGCCTCCGGCACCATAAATAGAAAAACCCGAACTATAAAGTTCGGGTTTTTTTATATCAAAGTTTTGTATGCAAAGAGACTTACCTGGTGCCTTTTTGTTTTGACATTTCCTGAGAAGTTACTTTATTACAATTATCTTTTATGCCACCGTAGCTCAGTTGGTAGAGCAACTGATTCGTAATCAGTAGGTCAGCGGTTCGATTCCGCTCGGTGGCTATATTTTAAAAGATGTCGGGTTTCTCGACTTTGAAATCTGACGATTTCAAACCAACGGAACGCCGACCTGCAATTCTTGTCAGGTCTCGGGGAGACCTGACCTACTTCTACTTACTATAATAACCGACAAAACTTTTGAAATATGTAATGTCGATTTCTCTTGCCGAAAAATTTAAAATGAGTAAATTGTTGTGACATAAATCACAAGTGTGTAGGAGTAATAAATGAGTCTTGAAAAATTAAATAAAATCGTTAAAGATAAAAAAGTTCAGTTTCTTGATATTAAATTTAGTGATCTTCCCGGTCACTGGCATCATATCACCGTACCTATTTCATCATTAAACAAAAAATTATTTACAAATGGCGTAGGCGTCGACGGGTCATCTCTCCCCGGATTTTCTGCTATTGAAAGAGGGGATATGGTTTTGATACCTGATGCCTCGACAGGTTTTATCGACCCATTTTTTGAACGTCCAACATTGTCAATGATTGCCGACATAATGGAAGTTGATACGGAGATAACACCATATTCCAGAAACCCAAGGCGGGTAGCAGGTGATGCCGAGCGTTATCTTGACAAAGTTAAAAAAGGTTTGAAAATGGTAATTGGTCCTGAATTTGAATTTTATCTCTTTGACAAGGTTAATTTCTATCAAGGTCCAGACCAAGCATTTTACAATTTAGAATCATCCGAAGCAGAGTGGAGTGCAGGACAGGATGAGGAAAATTTAGGCTATAAGATTCCGTACAAGAAAGGTTACCATGCGGCACCCCCGATGGATAGGTCTTTTAATCTTCGCTCGGAGATTGCTTCGATGCTTGCCGATGTTGGGATTGATTTGAAATATCACCACCATGAAGTCGGAGCAGCCGGACAACATGAGATAGAAATCAAATTTGATACACTTTTGGGTATGGCTGATAAAAGTATGCTGGTAAAATATTTTGTTAAAAACTATTGCTACCAACAAAAAAAATCGGCAACTTTTATGCCTAAACCTCTTTTTAATGAACCGGGGTCAGGGCTGCATGTTCATCAGTATCTTGCAGATTCCAAAGGTTCAGTTTTCTATGATAAAAATGGTCCTGCACGATTTTCTAAAATCGGGCTGTATTATATAGGTGGGGTTATTAAACATGTTGATTCGCTGCTTGCCTTTACCAACCCGTCGACAAATTCTTTTAAACGCCTCATTCCCGGGTTTGAAGCACCTGTTGCGGGAACTTATTCTGTCGGCAACCGTACTGCTTGTATAAGAATCCCCGGTTATCAGCGTGACCCGAAAATGATGCGTTTTGAGTTCCGTCCTCCTGATGGTACGATGAATCCGTATCTGGCGTATGCGGCATTATTAATGGCGGGAATAGACGGTATTAAAAACAAGATTGACCCGGGACCTCGCTTAGACAAAAACTTGGATAAACTTTCGAAAGAAGAATTTGCCAAGATTCATCAACTGCCGACATCATTGAATAAATCTTTGAATGCCTTAGAAAAAGATTACGAGTATCTTTTAGAGGGCGGAGTTTTCACAACGGATTTAATTGAAAACTGGATTAAAATAAAACGAAAAGAAGTTGCCGATATTCGAGTCCGTCCGACACCGCATGAGTTTGAGCTGTATTACGATATATAAGATGTAGAAGCCGGTGTGTAACCGGCTTTTTATTATTGTTGATAAATTGCTTTTCATTTCCGATTTTTTGTAGATACATTAGGCAGACGAGGATGTCTGACATGCACATTTAGCAGGTTAAAAGCGATGTTGTCTTGACAAATGTACTCAGTTGGAAGCACAGGGGTTTTGACCTACAAAACAAATCTTTTGAACTCCTCTCCGTGCTTGACACGGAGTCCAGTGCAGAAACGGTTTAAGTAAATTTAAAGGATTGGCAAGAAATTAAATTTAACATGTTTTTTTTAAACTAAAATAGCAGAATTACATTCTTGTTTTGGGATGAAGTTAAATAGAAAAAATTGAGAAAAACGATGTCTGGTTTTTCGATTTTGAAATCTAACGATTTTAAAACCAACGGAACACCGACCTACTCAGTATGACTTATTAATAAAAAGGAAACTCTATGCTTGAGATATTAGAAAAATTAGGTACCCAGATAGGACTCACAGGAACATATTTAGAAATGTTCACTGTTGCGGTTTTGATAGCTGTAATTATTCTTGCTGCATATATTGCCAACATTGCTGTCAAAAGAATTATCTTACAAGTAGTCGCACTATTTGTTAAGCAGTCAAAAACGAAATGGGATGATATTCTCTTAGAGAAGAAATTCTTCTCACGTTTAGCACATATTGCACCTGCTTTGGTCTTTTATTTTTCTGCTCCATTTATACCCGAACTGTCAAGTTTTATCGAAAGAATGTCTGTTGTCTATATGCTTTTTTCGTTAGTGCTTGTTGCTTATTCGTTTTTGGATTCATTAGTAGCTATATATCAGTCGTATGAAGTATCCAGACAACGACCGCTCAATGGTTATGTACAAATAGTAAAAATACTCGTAACTCTCATGCTTGTTATTGTTATCATTTCTACACTGATGGGAAAATCTCCTCTGCTTATTTTAGGTGGTCTCGGTGCAATGACTGCTGTGCTTTTGTTGATTTTCAAAGATACTATTTTAGGATTAGTAGCCTCGGTACAAATTTCAATGGGTAAAATGGTGCAGGTTGGCGATTGGATAGAGATGCCAAAATATGGTGCCGATGGTGATGTGCTTGATATCTCATTATACACTATCAAAGTACAAAACTGGGATAAGACAATTACGACGATTCCATCGTATTCACTGATTTCGGATTCATTTAAAAACTGGAGGGGAATGTCTGAGTCGGGGGGAAGACGGATAAAACGTTCGATATTTTTGGATATGACTTCAATTCGTTTTTTGAATGAAGCTGATTTAAACGAGTATCATAAATTTCAAATGATTGAACCATATCTCAAACAGAAACAAAAAGAAATCGAAGATTATAACAACTCCCATAATATTGACAATTCAGCTCTGATTAACGGAAGACACCTTACCAATATCGGAACATTTCGTGCATATATTGCAGCATATTTAAAACAGCATCCGAATATTCATGATAAAATGACTTTTTTAATTCGACAACTTGCCCCGACCGATCATGGATTGCCAATTGAAATGTATGTCTTCAGCAACGACCAGGACTGGATACGGTATGAAGCGATTCAGTCAGATATTATGGATCATCTGCTGGCAGTCATACCTCTGTTTGATTTACGAGTCTATCAAAACCCGACCGGACATGATTTCAAACAAATGTTAAGACAATAGCTTATTTGAAGGTTGCTATTTCTTCAAGAGATTTTTTCTCAATTTTAGGAACCTGCACATCATCTTTTGGATAGCCTACGGCTAAAATTAAAAAAGGTGTTTCATGTTTGGGTCGTTCTAAAAGTTCTCGTAAAAACAGCATCGGTTTTGGAGTATGAGTAAGACAGGCAAGTCCGGCATTATGAACAGCTGTTATGAGCATTCCGGTTGCAATACCGACTGACTCATGAATATAATAATGTTTTTTGATTGTATCATCAGGCATTACTGTATGCTTTTGAGTGAATATAACAATCAAAGCGGGAGCATCCTCAAGAAATTGTTTATTTTTATCTGTACCTAATGGAGCTAAAGCATCAAGCCAATAGTCAGGAGCTTTCTTTTCATAAAATTCTTTTTCAACTTTTTCTGCCTCTTTGCGAATCTGTTTTTTGAGCCTCAAATCCTGTACGACGACAAAATGCCACGGCTGCATATTTGCTCCGTTGGGTGCTGTACCGGCTGTGAGAATTGCATTTTTAATAATATCTTGTGGAATAGATTTAGATGAAAATTGACGAATGGAACGGCGGTTTTTCATCATTGCATAAAATGATTTGGAGTTCTGAATCATTTTGGATTCTTCGATTCTACTATATGATGAATATGGGATAAACTGATATTTTGACATACTATACTCTTATCTTTTTTAAAATTGATTCTTATGTATAGTACGTAGGATATGAAATAATTACAAAAATATAAAGAACTATTATTCTTGTAAATATTGGTCTAAACGATTTTCAGGTTTTCTGTTTAGTTTGATTTTGAACTGCTTTTTATTTGTTTGATAATTATCTAATATCTTAGAGATTCTTTCATTGTGTGTTTCTGCTAATTGCATTTGTTGTAAACATTTAGAAAATGATTTATTTACGTTTGCTTCGTTATTATAATAATTTTGTAATCTTTTTCGTTTATTCTCCCAAGCCAACTCTTGTTTTGTCTTTTCTTGTATAAGTTCCTTTTTGGCAATAAAAAGATCCATATAACCGGCAGTAAGCATAAAAGCTGTGGAAAAAAGTATATAAGTAGAAATTTCAATAAATGGCGTCATGAATATATAAATTAACTGTGTAATAATTCCTGTATATAACAAAAATCTGCTCAGAGTTGTTATGCTTGTTGTTTTCATCTGCTGTTTCTCCTGTTTCCTTATTCAATAAATATATTTCATCTATCGGAATAAGCAGAGTGAATATTTGATGATATTTAATAAAATTAAAATATTGTTCAATATTAGAGTAGCTTTTTTAAAGCATTGTCGAGTTTTGTCCCCATAATAGTCCAATAATATTGGTTTGCAATTTCTTGCAAATTAAATGAAACAGTTCCATTATTAAATCTATCAACAATATTTAAAAGTTTATTTTCTAAATTTATCTCGGAGCCGTCATAGAAAAACTTTTTATTTTGAGATTTTTTGTTAAGCTGAAGAAGCTCAGGATATGATAATTTTTGAGGTAAAAGAGGATAAACCCCGGCATCAATTGCTTCCAAAACCGAAACACCAAAAAATTCATGGTCGGCAGTAGATACTAAAATGTCAATTTTTGTCAAAGCTTTTTGATATTCAGAGTATGATGAAATATATCCCCAATTGACAATATTTTCATCAAAGATTTTTTTTGCCTTATCAAATATCTCAGGTGAATTTTTAAATTGTTCTCCGATAACTGAAAGTTTGAAAGGGATATTTTGATTCTTTAACTTTTGTAAGACGGAAAAGAACATCTCCGGATTTTTATCAAACTCAAACCGAGCAACCCATCCTATATGCACCGGTGGAGCAAAAAGTTCTCTTTTATAATTGTTTTTATGAATTGCTTGAGGAAAGACTATTGACTTGTTTTGTATATGCTCAAGTTCGCTTAAAAGATTATAATCAGGCATAGAACGAAGCAGTTTCTGTAGGGCAGATAGAAAAGATTCTTTATGAAATGATGAATTAAACCAAACTTGGTTAGCTGCTGTCATTGATATAAAGTTGGTGACGGCAAAATGTAAATCTCTTTCTTTTTCAATTTGTACCGGATAGGTTAATTGGTTTTCGTGAAAGTATATAATAGACGGCAGTTTAGCAACTGTTATATTAACAAGCCCTTTAAATCCCGCCAAAGGTAACATGTCCGAACAAAAGATAATATCAAATTTTTTACCTTGTTCGATTAATACATTTACTTGTTGTGCAAAAATAACCGCCGAGTGACGCATACGCCATTTCCATTTAAATGGGGGGAGAGTCAGCAATGTCCAGTTATGCCGACTATATTTGGCACATCCATCTAAAAAAGATTTATGAGAACCGCCATAAAATGGTTCAAGAGCAAGAACTTTCATAGTTTAGTCAAACGGATTAGGAGTACGTTGTAAAGCAGGCGTTGATAAAGATTTATTTTCAAGGTTACGTTTAAAGTTGGAAGTAGGCAGAGGTCCTATATACCGATTATCTCTAATAATTCGTACATGACTGTTTGTAGATCTGTCAGGCATAAAGTCGTTTAAGAAATCTGTTTTGTCACAGAAGTTTCTAAAAAACACATTAATGTTTACAATATCTATTGCATTTGGACTTCCGATATCTTTCCATAATAAACCAATTTCCATAATATTTGTATCACGTGGAATATTATGATTCATGAGTCCGGTAGTATCGTATAGCAATTCCCAACGTGATGTACTTGAACTCCAAACAGATAAAGTTGTATCACCACCATGCATGCCTAAAATTATCCGATATTCTGCTCCAATGTCATTTAGTGTATCTGCGGCTGCATCTCTTCTTCCTGTAGCAATATTTAAATCAGCATCAATATAAATTCCTAAATCAACAGCAGTATCAGCACATGACACAATTTTTGTAGTATCTCCACATGTATAAGTTCTAGTACAAGTAGCAGAATCGGGTCCATAAGGATAAACCCAGTCATATCCGTACTCATATCTTAATTCTAACGTAGAATCTGTTGAGCGGGCAAACATTTTACGTAAATCGTTGGGGACTTGCAATTGGTTAAAGCCGTCGTTGCCGTCAGTTTTTACAAGCTGCCATAAGTAGAAAAATGTTAGAGTGTCTGAATAGCCGAAATTGCCTAAAGAATCATACGCAATTGCATACATGGTATGTTCAGAACCTACTTCAAAAGTAGATGCATCCAAAAGATATTGGACTAAAGACGGAGTATAATTTTTAACATCTACTCGCACGTTATCAATATAAAACTGTATTGTATCAATTCCGATAGGATTCTCCGCCGCAACTAAGAAAGTCAGAGTGTCTCCAATAATCATAGAATCTAATGGGTCTAAAATTTGTACAATCGGTGTTACAGTTGGAGTTGTAAACAACCATGCAAGGGGTGATACTAAACTATTGCCGGCAGTATCTTTGACAGATGTTGTTATTGACATTATATAGGATGAGTCATAAGCAAATGGAGAAGTAGGCTGAAAAATAGCAGTTTTTGTCTGGCTGTCAAAAGAGATTGTACCGGTTCTTCCATTGGTGTTAAAAAATGTTGTGTCATTTAATGTCGCAGTATCAATATTTTTTGAAAATGTAACCGTTACAGAATCAGTAACAGCACTAATTTCTGCCCCAATCGCCGGATAAGTTGAAACAATAGAAGGGGGGAGAATAGCAGGATCGGCTTCTGTTGTAAAAGAAAAATTATATTCTGTTTGTAACTTATTGCCGCTTAAATCAGTAATATCAGTTGAAATTGATACTGTATATATAGTGCTGAAGTTTAATTGTGTTGTGAATTTCAAGATTGCAATTGAATCTATTAATGAAATCGTAGGAGTGTTCGCAGATACCGCGATTGATGTATTGTTGACTGTCGAAGATAGTATTTTTTCAGAGAAGACAATAATAACAGAATCTGTTATAGGAATGTTCGTTGCATTATTTATTGGAGAGGTTGAAATGATGGTCGGTGGGGTAGTGTCTTTAGGCGGTTCAGTCGGATTGTCGCTGCATTGGATGAAGAGAATTGATAATATTAAAAGGTAAAATAATATATAATTTTTTTTAAGCATACAGAACTCCTAAAATATCTTCAATGTCCGTTATTAGCATTATATTCGATAATTTGGAATGGTTTGAGAGTTGTATCATATTGTATAAGAGAATATATATAATTTTTATTAAATGACAACAAGAAACTTCTTTAAAAAACCCTATCCTCTTAAGAGCAAATATGTAACAAAAAAAACGACAGCCGATTAAGCTGTCGCTTTATTTATCTATTGTAGAAAAACTTACGGACAACTAATCGGTGCTGCTCCACTTTGGAAGCTATAAGCCACAAGATATACTAAATCAGAAACATTGATTGTACCAGAACCATTGACATCTGCTTCATCCAGACATGGAGGTACAGGACCGTCTTGGAAGCTATAAGCTACAAGATATACTAAATCCGAAACGTTAATAGCATCACCAATATCCCCATTTACGTTGCCCCTGTCAGCAATACAGCAGCCAACTCTAATAGTGTGTAAAGGAGACCAATCGGTTGTAGCATCCCATATATCTTTTGTTCTTACTTTTATATCATAATTACCTGATTGATCCCAAGTATTATCAGCTGAACTACTATCGCCTGAGTTTAATGGACCAATCCAAGAACTGGTAGTTCCGTCACCCCAATCATACTGATAATATAATTCATCTGAGTCAGGATCAGTAGAGGCAGCTTTAAAAACAGCATTTGCACTTATTCCTACACTTGTAGGACCTTCTACTGATGTCGGGATAGCAGGGTCGCTGTTTGCCGGAACTCCGTTACCTACTTTAACAGTAATATCATAAGTAGTTCCGCTGACATAATCCATGCGGATTAGTAAATCCAAATCTGGAACTGTTCTTGCCCCAACCGCTTCTATGCGGTCACGATAATAATATTCGTCACCGGGCGGTTCCGGTGCACCAACTCCAACAGTATCTCCACCATCATAAAACACTGACGGATAACCTGCAAAATTATAATCATTATTTAATCTAGTATACGCTTCAAAATTTATATCTCCAACTAAGGAAACATGAGTCATAGGATAATCACCAGAAGCTATTATATTTTGTAATGCGGCACGCGCACGAGTACAGTATGGTCACCAAGTTGCCGTACCTTCTTCAACAAAGACAGAATGTGTAAAACCGGTAGCTGTTTGGTTCATTCCGGGAACTCCGGGAAGTGCCTTTGCAGATGCATCAGCATAATTTGCCGCGAACCAATAGCCATAAGGTGGGTTTGCATCAATAATTTCTTCAGCCCCATTAAAAACTGCTACCGCAGTCCCAATGTTTTCAGGAGTAATATTCGGGTAACTGTGGTCAGCACCTACCCAGGTAATAGTTGTGTCCCATACAGATGCATCAGGGACAGATAAAGTGTCTAATAGGGCATACCAAAGATGAGCATTCTCATAGGCATCTCCGTTTAGATCATGCCATCGAGAGACAGGTTCAATAATATGTACTCTTATTTTACCTGCATAAACAGCAGTGTTGCTCTCAATACCATTTTCATTACTCTGCTTTAGCTTATCAATTGAGATATTCGGATTATCCCGAACAATTGAAACATCGGCAGCAAGAGCAATGGAAAAAGACAGGACAACCATTAATAAAATTGTCCACAGGGTTGATTTCCTGATGGTCATTCGTACTCCTTTAAGTGAATTAAGATGTTTATTATCGTCATTAACATACTTAATATAATTAGTAGAACGGTAAATACAAGAGGTAATTATCTTCTAATAAAATAATTAGATGTTAAAGTACATTTATTTAATATTAAGACTAATAGAGGCGGTAAAATTTGAAAACGTATAATTTGCGATTGAGGAATTATTGTCGATATAATCTATTTTTAATGAAGGTTCAAACAATCTTCCCGAGGATGTTACAATCGGTATTGAAAAGGAAAGAAACATCTGGTACTTGTCATCATCTCGCAGTTGACCATCTTCAGTATTTACGCGTGAGAGAAGTTCCCCTAGAAAATCATAATAACCTAGTTCAAGAGTTTTGAGATATGAAGAGTTCCAGTATCCAAAACCAAAATTTAAAATTGTAAAAGGTATCAAATATGTTTTAATTTTTACCTGCACAGAATTTCCCTCATACGATGCAACCCATGGAGACAGGTATCCGGTAGAGAATCCATAAATCATAGAACTATCTTTAAAATCAGTAAATTCTCTAAATGAATAAGTTAATGAAAGACCTGATTTATTACCGAGCGGTCTTGAGTAACGCAGAGACAGATAAAATGAATTTAAATCGGATTTTTCTAAAAGAGAATAGGCATTCCTTGGTTGAATACCATAATGTATTCCAAAGTCAGGGTGATATTCCGGCAGGTAATCATATTTTTCATGCGAATACCCGCCTTCTAAATCAAATGCATTAGAACCAAACAATGAAATGTTTATGCCCGCAAAAATATCTCGTAAATTCTTATCTGTAACAGAACTTGAAGCATATCCTGTTAAAGTAGAATTTAGACCTATTCGTACATTTGTTTTTTCATTAACCTGATATCCTAACGATATCATACCATCAATGTTTTCGTTAGAAAAATCAGAACTGTTCGTGGTAAGAGCATTTTTATATGAATAGCCTTGATAATTTAAGTTTAAAAAGAGCGTGAATTCCGATGAATCACTTAAAGGAAGCAGAGTAATACCCCCACCATATTTTATATTAGAAAGGTTCGGATTATTTCCGTAATTAGTGTAGTCAGCGAAAAAACTCAATTGTTCAATATCAGTCCGATATAGATTGATTGTACCTTTTAAAGAAGTGAAATGCTCAGTTACATTTGAATAATTTTTGAAAAGATTATCAGTATTTGAAGCGGTTATAGAAAAATCAGTATTATAATATGATTGAGCCTGAATTGAATTACCAATGACAAGAATAAAGCAGGCGAACAGTAGTTTTATTTTCATTAAAAACAAATACCTCCGACACATCCGCTTGAAGATGATGATGAGACACTCTGTCCGGAGTTAAAATCAGAATCAAAATTTGACCGACATTTTGAAAGTATCCTTGCTTTAAATTGATGCAGAGAAAATTGCTGTGAGACAGTCAATTGAGTTTCTTTTGATTTGTCGGCAAACAAGGTTGTAGGAGAAAATGTAAAAGTTCTCGTAAAAGTTTTTAACTCTTTGACTTTTGACTGGAATTCATCGGGAATGTTGTTATTATCATAATCAATAATATTATCATTAAAACCGTCACCATCTAAATCTATAAAGTAGCGTCCGCCGGCTTGGACAGTAAATGAAAAGACAAGAGCCATTATAATACTCAGTAAAAAATACTTTAATTTCACACGTACCTCAAATTGATTTGATTTTTAATATATACCTTTCCATTCATAATTCAAGTTAATTTCGTAATTCTTTTTTTAAGAAATTTATGTTGAATTTTAATATAAAATATGTAAGTTTGTCCGATAGCTATGATACAAGGAAAGATAAAATGGTACAGTCATCAAATGTTTCAGATGTAATTAACAGTAAAATAATAAAAGCAGGTTCTGTAATATATACTGCCGGAAACGCCGCAACTCCTCAAATGCTGCTCAGACAGCTTGGCGATGATCACTCTATAAAACATGTGGCGTTATATTCTGTTTTATTGTTAGGTGATAAAATTGATTCTTTGTTTACTGAAGCACGATGTAAAGAACTGACTCATAGAGTTATTTTCAACAGCCATCTCACAAGAGAAGCAGTAAACAAGGGGTGGGCAAAATATCATCCGATGCATTTATCTGAAATACCTAAATACGCCCGTCAAAGTGACGGGTTTGATGTTGTGCTTCTCTCGGTGTCAGGTCCTGATAAAGGCGGACGATATAGTTTGGGTACAACTGTTGAGGGTTTGCTTGCAGCTATTCGTTCAGCGAAAGATAAAGGTGGGATAGTAATTGCTGAACGAAATAGAAAAATGCCGTTTGTTATCGGTTCTACTATAACTGTTGATATGATTGATTATATGATTGATTCTGATTACGATCTGCCGGTAAGCCCTGTGAAAGAACCCGATGATGTGGCTCAAAAAATAGGTAATATCATAGCATCTTTATATATCCAAGATGGATCAGGGAAACATCCCGGCTCAACTCTTCAGTACGGAATCGGAGAAGTTCCGGAAGCGGTAACAAATGCTATACTCAAAAAAGGCGTAAAAGATTTAGGCATTCATTCGGAATTGTTTGCCGGTGCAATGCGCAAGCTTGTTGAGCAGAGAGTTGTTACAAATAAATGGAAAAAATCAATCAACTTTGCTATATCCTCAATTTTTCTTGCGGAAGACCCAAAAGGGTACGAATGGCTGCATTATAATAACTGTGTACAGAGCCGTCCGTGTGATTATACAAATTCTATATTTCGTATAGCAGCCCAGCCAAAAATGGTTGCAATAAATTCTGCTATAGGTGTAGATTTACATGGAAATATCTGGGCTGACTCATTGGATGCTCGTAAAATATATAGCGGTGTCGGTGGACAAGCAGATTTTATTCGAGGAGCTCAATATTCCGATGACGGTATTGCAATTATTGCACTGAAATCGACAACCGGTAAAGGTCTTTCTAAAATTGTTGATCGTAGTCCTGCCGGTATTACTACTACTGCTATTCCGGCTGATCAAGTAATAATAGTTACAGAACATGGTGCATTTGATCCCCGCCGGTTGAGTTTGGGGGAAAGAGCTGTAGGAATAGCTCATCTTGCTGCTCCGGAGAAACGCGATGAATTTTTAAAACTAATTCATGATGACATTGCATTTCACAAACCAAAATTATCATCAAAAAAAGGTGTCCCTGGATTTATTTCTTACGAAGATGCTGTCTCGTGATAATAATACATAGTTTATAAATTGTGTTTTAGAACGAATAAAGTGATTTTAATCCGACCTATAATGGTCGTTTATTCTATTCTATTGTAATTCAAGTAATTATGTAGACAAAAGTCATTTTGTTTGAAATTTGAATAATTATTGAAAATGAGTAAATAATATCAACATGTGAAAAATTTCACTTGCGGCGTTGAATTTAATTCTATATATTGACAAAGTTGTGACGATAATAAAAGTAAGAAAGGCAAGATATACACCTTTATTTAATAAATGATATAAGTTTAATTTTAACTGTAATAGGATAAAATGAGCAAGTTGAAAATCACTAAAGGCACAAAGTATATTGTTAAAAAAGATGCTATAGAGTCTTTATTAACATTACTTAAAGAGCAAAAGTTTAAAACAATCGGTCCAACAATTAGAGATAATACTATTATCTATGATGAATTGGAAAAAATCAGTGATCTTCCGATTGGAATAACCGACATTCACGAGGCAGGTTCGTACCATTTGAAAAAAAGGGATGATAAAGCATTTTTTGGATATAATGTCGGTCCTTTTTCGGTAAAGAAATATTTATTTCCTCCTCGATTGACTATTTTAAAAACTAAAAGAGTTGATGGGAAGATTAGAATTATAAAAGAGAATGAAAAAGTTGAAAAACTTGCATTCTTTGGTATAAAACCATGTGAATTACAAGCAATACTTATTCAAGATAAAATATTTATCGAGGGTGAGTATATTGATAATTATTACAAAGAACAACGAGACAAGTTATTTATTGTGACAACTAACTGCACTGAAGCAGGCAGTAGTTGTTTTTGTACCTCAACTCATTCAGGACCTGAAGCCAAAAATGGGTTTGATATTGCTGTTACAGAGTTAATCGATAGCGGCGGTCATAATTTTATGATTGAAGCCGGTACAAAAGCAGGTCTCAAGATATTAAAAGAGTTACCTGTCTCACAGCTGACTGAAAGCGAAATTCAATCGGCTGCTCAAAAGTTAGAATCAGCATCAAATAATATGGAAAAATATCTTGTAACAGATAATTTGAAAGAATTGTTACTTGAAAATTTAAACCATCCCCATTGGGCGGATATTGCTAAACGATGTCTCTCTTGCGGAAACTGCACTATGGTTTGCCCAACCTGTTTTTGTTCAAATATCGAGGATGTGACTTCATTGTCCGGTGAAGATAATGAGCGAATCAGAACTTGGGATTCCTGCTTTAGTATGGAATATTCATATATTCATGGTGGGGCTGTACGGGCAACAATCAAGTCAAGGTATCGTCAGTGGATGACTCATAAATTAGCCAGTTGGCAAGAACAATTTGATACACTCGGATGTATCGGCTGTGGACGGTGTATTGTTTGGTGTCCTGTCGGGATAGATATTACCGAAGAAACTAAGAAGATACAGGAACAAGTAACTGCTCAAGCCGAGCAATCAGCTCAGATGGAGAACTAATATGAAAAATTTAGAATCATATTTAGCAGAACATCCTTTTTTACGTGGAATGGATAAGAAGCACATCGAGCTAATAGTCGGTTGTGCCAAAAATGTTCGGATAAATCCGGGTGAATATTTATTTCATGAGGGAGATGAAGCTGATCTATTTTACTTTATTCGTGATGGAAGGTTAGCGATGGAAGTTTTCCGACCCCAAAAAGGTGGAATTATTTTTCAGACTTTAGGTCACAACGATGTTTTAGGATGGTCATGGCTTGTTGCTCCATATGTTCGGCATTTTGACTGTCGTGCGATTGAAGTTACAAGAGCGATTGCTTTAGACGGTAATTGTTTAAGAAAAAAGTGTGATGACGACCATGAACTAGGTTATGATATGATGAAACGATTTGTCAACCTTATGGAAGATGAATTAATGGCATTAAGACTTCAATTATTGGATATATATGATGCACCTATCAAATAACAAACCGATAGATACTCAAATTACAAGTGCTGCGTTTACACCGGAAATGCTTGTCATTAAAAGAGTACGAAAAGAAACCGAAGATACATTTACTATTGAATTAGTCGCAGAAACCGGAGAAACATCCTTCAAATTTAAACCGGGGCAGTTTAACATGCTGTATGTTCATGGTTGTGGGGAAGTTCCAATTTCAATAAGTGGAAACCCTAACCGAACGGATAAACTGGTTCACACAATTAGAATGGTTGGTGCTGTTACAAGGGCTATTAGGCGGCTCAAGATTGGTGATATGCTTGGTGTACGGGGACCTTACGGTTCTCACTGGCCAATCGAAAAGGCTGAAGGAAAAGATATTGTTGTCGTGGCTGGTGGTATCGGGTTAGCACCACTTCGCCCGATTGTCTATCATATGTTAAATAACAGAGAAAGATATAAACGTATTTCTATTTTATACGGCACCCGAATGCCGTCGGATATAATTTTTCTCAAAGAGCTTGAATCACTGCGTGGTCGTTTTGATGTAGATTTATATGTCACCGTTGATCGTGCTGATAAAACATGGATGGGAAATGTTGGGGTTGTAACAACTTTGATTAAAAAAACTAATTTTGACCCGTCCAATACGACCGCATTTCTTTGTGGACCGGAAATTATGATGAGATACACCGCAATTGCTCTACAACAGCAAGAACTCGCACCTGAAAATATCTACGTTTCCCTTGAACGTAATATGAAATGCGGAGTCGGCTTATGCGGGCATTGTCAATATACAGGGAAAATTATCTGTAAAGACGGTCCTGTATTTAACTACGATAGTGTAAAAGATTTGATAAAGAAGAGGGAGATATAATATGCCTTTTAACTCATCACGAAAACCAAAATTAGCAGTTTGGAAATTTGCTTCCTGTGACGGCTGTCAATTATCTCTTCTTGACTGCGAAGATACTTTGCTGGCTATTGCCGATTCTATACAAATAGCATCTTTCCCTGAGGCGACACGAGCTGTTATTCGAGGACCGTACGAAATCTCACTGGTGGAAGGTTCTATTACCTCAGCCCATGATGCCGAACGGATTCACAAGATTCGGAGACTCTCTAAAACTTTAATTACCATCGGAGCCTGTGCTACTTCGGGTGGTATTCAGGCTTTAAAAAACTTCAAAGATGTAAATGATTTTATCAATATTGTTTATGCTAATCCTGATTATATCTCTTCCTTAAATAATTCTACTCCTATTTCTGACCATGTAAAAGTTGATTTTGAACTGCGTGGTTGTCCTATTAACAAAAATGCATTAGTTGAAGTTTGTAATGCATATCTCAATCGAAGAAAACCGAACATACCTACATATTCTGTATGTATGGAATGTAAACGCCGAGGAAATATATGCGTTATGGTTTCAAAAGGGATACCGTGTCTTGGTCCGGTCACACATGCCGGCTGTGATGCTATCTGTCCCGCATATAACCGAGGATGTTACAGCTGTTTTGGTCCCTCAGAAGACCCCAATGTAAAATCATTAAGTAATCAGTTTGAAGAGATGGGCATGTCCAAAGATGAGTTGATTAGAATATATCGTGGAATTAATGCCAACGCTGAAGAATTTAAAAATGAGAGTATCTTCCATGAGCAAAAGTAAAACGAAAATCATTAACGTTGACTATCTTGCCAGAGTTGAAGGCGAAGGCAGTCTGTATTTAAAAATAAAAGATGACAAAGTACAGGATATTAAATTTAAGATTTTTGAACCCCCACGTTTTTTTGAAGCATTTTTAAGAGACCGTCATTTTTCTGAAGCACCCGATATTACTGCCCGGATTTGCGGTATCTGTCCTATTGCATATCAAATGGGGGCAGTGCATGCGATGGAAAATGCACTTGGAGTATCACTTGATAATAACTTACGCGAATTACGTCGGCTTATTTATTGTGGTGAATGGATAGAAAGTCATGTGCTGCATGTATATATGCTGCATGCCCCTGATTTTTTAGGTTATCAGGATGCGATCCAACTTGCAAAAGATCATCCCGATGTTGTTAATGAAGGTCTGCGGCTCAAAAAAATTGGCAATGAACTTGTTACTTTATTGGGTGGTCGTGAAATTCATCCTATCAATGTCAAAGTAGGCGGTTTTTATAAGTTACCGACTAAAAATGATTTTCGATCTCTGCTTGAAAATTTAAAATGGGCTCAAACTGCTGCTCATAGTATGATTAAATTGACATCATCTTTGGAATTCCCCGACTTTGAACAAGATTATGAGTTTGTTGCTCTCAGACATCCTGACGAATATCCATTCAACGAAGGTCGGCTTGTTTCAAACAAGGGACTTGATATTGATGTTGCTGACTTTGAGAAACATTTTGAGGAAGAACATGTCGAACACTCAACATCGCTGCATTGTAAACTGAAAGAGCGAGGTAAATATAAAGTAGGTCCTTTGGCACGGTATTCATTAAACTTTGATAAGTTTTCACCTGAAGTTCAAAAAGCAGCCAAAGATGCCGGACTAAAAGAAGAATGCTATAACCCGTTTAAGAGTATTCTCGTGCGTTCCGTTGAGACTCTCCATGCGGTCAATGAGGCAATTCGTATTATTGAAAATTACGAAGAACCCAAAACACCTTACGTTGAAATTAACCCAAAAGCAAGTGTCGGTTACGGCTGTACAGAAGCACCAAGAGGAATTTGTTATCACCGTTATAATCTTGATTCAAAGGGACTAATTACTGATGCCAATATTGTCCCGCCGACATCTCAAAACCAGAAATCTATTGAGTCTGATTTAAGAGCCTTAATCCCGACTATTATAGATTTGCCTGATGAAGAGATAACGTGGAAATGTGAACAAGCAATCAGAAATTACGACCCATGTATCTCATGCTCCTGTCACTTCTTAAAAGTTACAATTGATAGAGAATAAAATGTCTGTTCTTATTATAGGTATTGGTAATGAATATCGTTCTGATGATGCTGTCGGCTTGGAAATAGCCGACAGCTTATCTGAATGTGCTATCGAAAACTGTACCATACAAAGGTCATCAGGTGAAGGTATTGCACTTATCAACTTATGGGAAGATTTTGACCATGTTATTCTGATTGATGCTGTAAAATCAGGCAGTAAAAACGGCACTATCCATAAAATTGATTTATCAAAAGAAGAATTAGAAGCTGATTTTTTCCAAACATCTTCACATCTGTTTGCACTGCCTGAAGCGGTTCAACTTGCAAAAGCTCTTCATAAACTTCCCGAAACTATGCTCGTATATGGAATTGAAGGGAGAAACTTCGACTACGGTATAGAACTTTCTCAAGAAGTAAAGCAGGCAAAAACGAAATTAATTGAGATATTAAAAGCTGACATTAAAGAATCCAAAACGTATATAGCATAATGCATGAGCTTTCAATCGCATCCTCAATTGTGAAGACTGTTTTACAAGAAGTCGAAAATCGTAACCTCAAAACGGTTACGCTTATTTCTTTACGAATTGGTGCATTAACCGACATTGTACCTGATTCTCTTCAGTTTGGTTTTGAAGTGATAAAAAAGGATACTCTCTTGGCAAAAACAAAATTACAAATTGAAACTCTGTCTGTAAAAGGCTGCTGCAATAATTGTAAGAATAGTTTTGAAGTAGTTGAATTTATTTTTATCTGTCCAAACTGTTCATCGGGTGATATTGATATGAATCAAGGTAATGAACTTGAAATTGCATATATAGAAGCAGAAGATTAAAAAGGAACTAACATGCCTGAAAAAATTGCTATAGAAAAAAAAGTGCTTTCAGAAAATGATAAATTGGCACAAGAACTACGGAACAAATTTCAAGAGAACAGAATTTTTGTTATAAATCTTGTCAGTTCACCCGGGTCAGGTAAAACTTCTTTGCTTGAAAAAACAGTTGGGCTTTTACATGACAAGCTAAATATTGCATTAGTCGCCGGAGATGTTCAAACTGAAAACGATGCTGACCGTCTTATAAAAGCAGGCGGAAAAATGGTACGTCCGATTGTGACCGGAGGAAGCTGCCATCTTGATGCTCAGATGATTCAAAAATCAATCCAAAAGTTTGACCTTGAAAACATTGACCTGTTTGTAATAGAAAATGTTGGGAATTTAGTTTGCCCTTCTAGTTATGACCTCGGCGAGGATATGAAAATTGTGTTGATAAGTACAACTGAGGGTGATGATAAACCTCTAAAATATCCGGGGATGTTTCGCCGCTCGTCAGTGATGGTTGTGAATAAAACTGACTTGCTTGGATTCTCTGATTTTGAAATCAATACAGTAAAAGCAAATGCAAAGAAGATAAACGGACAGCTTGAAATTTTCGAACTATCCTGCCGTACAGGTGAAGGTGTCAGTAGATGGGCGGAATGGCTCATAGAGCAAGTTGCTTTGAAGAAACAAAAGATTTAATCAAAATAATTATATACAGATGAAAAGAGAAAAGGTCGTTATAAACGGTATTGTGCAGGGGGTTGGTTTTCGACCGTTTGTATATCGACTTGCCAATGAGCTATCTCTGAATGGGTATGTCAGTAATGATGCTGGCGGTGTTATAGTAGAACTAGAGGGAAAGAAAACAAAATTAGAACTATTTCATAAACATTTAAAATCAGAACCACCGCCTTTGTCTAAAATAACAAACTATGCCATCAATGAAATTTCTGTGTGCCATGATACTGATTTTTTCATAAAAAAAAGCAGCAATAATTCACGACCTTCAACATTAATTTCTCCTGATATTGCAACTTGTGATGATTGTCTGTCTGAACTTTTTGATTCAAGTGACCGTCGATTTTTATATCCATTTATAAATTGCACCAACTGCGGACCCCGCTACACAATCGTGAAAGGTATCCCGTATGACCGCCCGTTAACATCAATGTCATCATTTCCTTTATGTTCAAAATGTCAGGCAGAATATGATGACCCTTCCAATCGTCGGTTTCATGCCCAGCCCAATGCCTGTCCTATATGTGGACCTACACTATCATTACATGATGGTACTAACGATATTGATTCAGAAAATCCGATAGCTGATGTTGTTTCTTTACTGCAAGCCGGTAAAATTGTTGCTGTCAAAGGTATTGGAGGTTTTCATCTTGCTGTTGATCCTCTAAACAGCGAAGCAATAAATCAGCTTCGTTTGCATAAAAGCAGAGCCGAAAAACCTTTTGCTCTAATGGCAAAGGATATTCATATAATACAAAAATATTGTTATATCTCAGAAAAAGAAATAGAACTGCTGACAAATTATAAACGACCTATTGTATTGTTACAAAAAAAAGAGAACTGCACACTCCCTGATAATATCGCACCGAATAATCTCTGTCTTGGATTCATGCTTGCATATTCGCCGGTGCATCATCTTCTTTTACAAAATAAATTTGACTGTCTCATAATGACATCAGCAAATTTATCTGAAGAACCTATTGCTGTTGACAATCAGGAAGCTATTAAGCGACTTTCTCATATAGCAGATTATTTTCTTTTACATAACCGTGAGATTCTCAAGCGTTGTGATGATTCAATCGTTCGCATGGCAGGTGACTTTCCGCAAATCATAAGACGTTCCCGCGGTTTTGTGCCATATCCTATTTTCACAGATACAAAAATCAGACAAGGTATTTTGGGGGTCGGGGGAGAGTTAAAAAACTCTATTGCACTCTCAAGAGAAAACACTGTTTTTCACAGCCAATATATTGGTGACTTAGACAATCCGATGGCTTACCTATCATTTGAGGATACGATTTCTCATTTCTCAAATATTTTGGAAATTGAACCCACATATATTGCGTATGATATGCACCCCGAATATTTATCTACAAAATGGGCAAAAAAACAAAACCAGCAATCAATCGCTGTTCAGCACCATCATGCTCACATGGTTTCGGTGATGACAGAAAATAATTTTTATAACAAAGCAATCGGTATTATTCTCGACGGCACCGGTTACGGTACCGATGGAACTATCTGGGGTGGAGAAATATTTATTGGCGATGCGTCCGGTTTTGAACGGTTTAGTTCGCTCAAACAAGTTCCTTTGCCGGGGGGAACTGCAGCAGTTAAAGAACCGTGGCGGATGGCATTGTCTTATCTATATTCTATATATGGTAAAAATATTCCGAGCAATATCCCATTTATAAAATCTTTAGATATTACGAAATTAGATATTGTCTATCAAATGATTGAAAAAAAAATCAACTGTCCACTTACTTCAAGTTGTGGTCGTTTGTTTGATGCTGTTTCGGCACTATTGAATATCAGGCAGGCTGTAACATACGATGCCCAAGCTGCTATTGAACTTGAAAATATCGCTTCAACCGCTAATCCAAACAATCTTTCTATACTTCCGACTAAATACACAAAGTCAATTATTGACACTTCAATTATTATTCGTTCTATTGTTGACATGATTCAGAAAAATAAACCAATCTCTGAGATTGCCTTATATTTTCATTATCAACTGGCAGAATATTTTATAGCATCTGCTTTGTCAGCTTGTGAAAAGTACGATTTACATACAGTAGCTTTAAGCGGCGGAGTGTATCAGAATAAAATCTTTTTTGAATATATATATAAACGTTTACAAGATGAAGATTTCAAAGTATTAATACATAAAGAATTACCGACTAATGACGGTGGTTTGGCATTGGGACAAATAATGATTGCCAATTCGGCAATATCTGCACAAAAGAAAGAAGTATAACATGTGTCTTGCTATTCCCGGAAAAGTTTTAGAAATTTATGAAGAAGATAGTATGAAGATGGGTAAAATCAATTATGCGGGAACAATTAAAGAGGCGTGTCTTGCCTATGTACCTGAAGTTGAGGCCGGACAATATGTAATAGTCCATGCAGGATTTGCTCTTAATATTATCAATGAAGAAGAAGCTAAAAAGACTTTTGAACTTTGGGATGAAGTGACTGCCAAAGCCGCTGATGAAGGTCTTGATATTTTTGGAGATCGGAAGAGCACACGTCTGAACTCCAGTCACACTGATATATCTCGTAT
>CALCCW010000034.1:0-2986 GCA_937900185.1 uncultured candidate division Zixibacteria bacterium
CAAGCAGAAGACGGCATACGAGATATATCAGTGTGACTGGAGTTCAGACGTGTGCTCTTCCGATCTTGATTTTTTAAACATGAGAATAGAACGCATATTGTCAGCAGTATCAGCTGTATTCTCTAAGATAAAATTATAGATAGTTAATGCGGTATCATATTTTTTAAGTTTTCCCCCAAAGATGTCAGCTGTTTTTAATAAAACAGTAAAGTATGATTTTGATTTAGGGTTTGTTAATAATTGGAGTTGGGAAAGTTCTTTTTTCCATTGTCCTGTTTCTTCATATAGTTTTGCCAGATTTGAACGTGAGGCAGTTTCTAATTTGTTACCTTTGAAATCATGAACAAGGTTTAGATAGTAATTTTCTGTTTTTGTTATTTCATATGATACAGCATTTTTGTCTTTAATATAATTTACCACTCTATATACATATAGTGGTAAATTAAAAATAGAGCCGATAATTTCATTAGTATTTGTTAAGGGTGGTGAAAATTTTTCTAAAGCATTATTATAGACGGCATATGATGAGTCCCAATTACCTGCTGATTGTAATGCCTGACCTAAATTGATATAAACAGCAGCTTTTTGTTGTGCCGGTATACGTATTTTAGTGAGTAATTTGTTCGTTATCTCTATGCATTTATTATAATTTTTATTCAGGAAATATAATTGAGAGAGACGAGTGACTGCTTGATAGGTAATATAGTTGAATTCATTAAATTCAACCGGATTCAACGAAGAATCTATTTGATCAATCTGTGTGTAACAATAAGAGACTAATTTTGTAAAAAGGTTCGTAATCTCTGTTGATTGTTCAACCGATAGATTTGTACTAAAAGCTTTTGCATCTTTCAATGTATTTTCAGCTTCATAAAACATTTTTTCAGCGTTATATCTTGCCTGTAATGGTTTATTTCCGGAACATGCACAGAGAGCAAAAATGAGCAATAGGAAAGGGTATATCAGTATCTGTTTATTATAGTTCATTGTATTAGTATCGGATATTTCTACATTAGTTATATATTATAAACAAATATAGATGAATTTTTTGAGTGTTACAAGTGTAATTTTGAAAAAAAAATGAGAAAAAATCAGAAAAAAACTCCGTTTTGTAACGGAGTTTTTTTAGAAAAATTTTATTTTGAATAATTTATGATTTTTTGCGTCTTTGCAAAGCTCCGCCTAAGAGACCTAAACCAAATAAAAGCATTGTAGCAGGCTCAGGAACAGCAGAGTATGAAGTTTCCATCAGGTCATTACCACAGCCGACATTAACATGGAATGATAAATTGCTGAAATCACCGCCATTGATTAAAGAGCGGTCAATTTTTAGTTCCCAAATATAGGTGTCACCATTAGCAGTTAATGGATTCATATAATTAGTTTCAAGTCCTTGTTCAAAAGTCATCATAGAAGATACATCACCTAATAAAGAGCCGGAATTTATTTCGTGAGCACCGGCAGCATTGCGAATGTCATTATAACTGTAATATGAATAAGGATCGTCTTGGATGTAGTTCCAACTATCAACAGCAAAGAGACCGCCGTTTAAACCGCCGGCTTGTAAATCAACAGCATAGCTGTATTTATCATCACCAACACCAATAAAAAGGTCACCCAGTCTGAAGCCTTCTTGTTCATAACCGAAAGAGTTTGTAATAGAGAGATATAAAAAATCATCATCAGAAGCTACATTAAGACCTTCTAAATCAAAGAATTCACCGCCATCGTTATAGTATCCTGGGGAAGGAAGGTGTCCGATTCCATAAGGATAATCAATCGGAGAATAATTGTTATTATAGTCAAAAATATTATCCTGACCAAAGTCATAATAGCTGTAATTAAAAGCAAAAGCTTGAGATGAAACAAATAATAGTAATGCAAACGTTAGAATAATTTTTTTCACTGTATATACCTTCCTAATAGATATTTTCATTTTAATAATTAATTAAGCAAATATTATGCCTGAATTGTCAGTTTGAAGTAAGTTTGTAAATTGTTGTGTCTCAATGAGATAACGACTCTTGTTTTGTCTCTCTTGGTAGATGCTTGCAAAATAATGCACTTAATTCAATAATCTTATTCTTTTTGTGAAATGAATCTGCATTTATTCTATAATAGTTGTGGAGAAAATATTTCTCTTATTTTGGTAAAAAGGAGAATCTATGAATTTATTTACCAAATCAAATCGAAATATTATTAACTCAGATGAATTGAGAAATAATGTATCTATGAAAGTACGTTCTACAAACAATTTTAAAAATGTACAGTCATTACAGTCTGTTTTAGATTATTCAATTGCCGATTTTCAAAATGGGAGATTTAAGTATCATCTATATCAATTTTTATCAGAAACTGTTCCCGCTGTGCATGCCTGTGTAGAAACATGGGTCAGGCTTTCAGCCGCTCAGGGAAAGTTTATTGTATCTTCTAAGAAAGCAAAAGATGTATTAGAACGGTTAGCAGGTAAATTATATTTTAATTCACTTGGTCAAACCGGTTCTATGGCTTCTTTTGTATCTGAACTGTTTCGCACATTTTATCGTGATGGGCTTTATGCGGGGTTTATACTGCTTGAGAAAAATGGAAAATCAATTGACCGATTTTTGCCTATATCTGCTGCCGATATTCAGGTAGATGATAAAAATCGTTTTTACTTAGAATTCAAAGAGCAGAAAATTTTATTGGACAGGAATGATTTTTATGCAATTCCATTTAATTCCGATAGAAAAAACCTTCTCGGAAAATCAATTTTGCATACCGTGCCTTTTGTCTCTTATATAGAACAACAGTAGATCGGAAGAGCACACGTCTGAACTCCAGTCACACTGATATATCTCGTATGCCGTCTTCTGCTTGAAAAAAAAAATACTATTCTTTTTTTTTTTTCTTTTTCTTCCTTTCTTCTTCTTCTCACTCTTCACCACTGTATTTCCCTTCTTGTTCTTACATTTCCACTCATCCTCTCACCACATCCATTACTTCA
>CALCCW010000035.1:0-7822 GCA_937900185.1 uncultured candidate division Zixibacteria bacterium
CACATTGGCACCTATTTTATTGGTGCTTGGCTATCTTATACTCATTCCTATTTCTTTGATGCTCAAAGATGATTCAGTGTCTAATCAATCAACAGATTCAGAAATCTCCGACTGATTTTTTCTTTGTTTCTTCTCTTTTAGTTTAAGATACTGAGTGTATGTCAAAATCTAAAGTTGCATTTATTTGTCCGTCAAGATCATGGGGGGGACTTGAAATGAATGTCTTGAGACTTTGTGTTTGGCTTAATAAACGGGGGAGAAATATTTTACTTTATTGTCCGCAGGATTCTGAATTATCTTCTCAAGCAAACCAAAACCATATTGAAATCAGAAATCTTGATTCAACTTCTAAGTTTAACGATTTATTACAAGCAAAAAAACTTTCAGATTCTTTAAAAAAAGAAAATGTTCGTTTAGTGCTGTTTCATCTAAATAAAAATTTCCCAATGATGAGTCTTGCAAAATTGTTCAATCGCAAATTCTTTAAACTTTTGTATATGCAGCATATGCATCTTGGGGGAAATAAAAAAGATTTTCTACATAATTTTATTTATAAACAGCTTGATTGTTGGATAGCTCCTTTAAATATGTTTGCCAAAAGACTGACAGAGATAAGCAGAATTCCAAAATCAAAAATCAATGTAATCCCATTTGGGATTGAACTTGATAGGTTTGTACAATGTTCAGTAACACAAACAGAAGCACGACAAATCTTAAATTTACCGACAGATAAAAAAATTGTAGGTTTTATCGGAAGGCTTGACCCGAAAAAATGTCAGCATCTGTTAATTGAGGCGGCTTACAAACTTCAGCAAAACAAAATTGATATTGATATTTTATTGGTTGGGGACAGTACCAAAAATGAAGAACGGCAATATAAACAAGAGCTTGATACGCTCATTGACAAATATAATTTGAATGATAAAATTCATTTTAGACCGCACTTAGATAATGTGGAGACAGCTTTTAAAGCATTAGATATTTTTTGTCTGACAACAGGGTCGGAAACTTTTGGGATGGTAACTATTGAGGCAATGGCATCGCAGCTTGCTGTAATCGGCTCTAACGAGGGCGGGACAACAGAAATAATTCAGCATGAGAAAAACGGGTTATTGTATCAATCCGGTAATTCTGATGAGATAGTGTTATCTATTGAGAGATTATTACAAGATGCTACTTTTAAAGATAATCTTGCCAAACAAGCAAGAGAAGATGCCTTGCAGTATTACTCTCATACTTCTCAATGTGACGCATTAGAAAAATGTTTTGACCGATATATATAAAAAAACAGACAGGAGCTTAACAGCTCCTGTCTGAACCAAAAGTAAGAAAAAAGTTAGGTAATTAAGTTATAACAAAAAACAATTAACATATTATTAAACGAGTTCTGTGTCAATTTCGGAAATATTTATTTCTGACACGATCTTGGATATATTCAAAAAGATTAACAGGCGTTCATCAAGCTTGGCAACACCATTTATATAGTCCGTACCTATTGATGTTACTATACCGGGAGCCGGTTCAATAGTCGAACTCGGTAGACGGAGAACTTCTTCTACCGCATCGACTATCATACCGACAATATTAGCCCCCTCTTCACAAACTACTATCCTTGTATTTTTGGTCCACTCTTCAACTTCCATATCGAATTTTTTACGAAGGTCTATTACCGGAATAACTTTACCTCGAAGGTTGATTACACCTTCACAGTAATGTGGTGCTTGTGGAATTTTTGTGATTTCCACCATCCGGTTTATTTCCTGAACTTTTCGGATATCAATTCCGAATTCTTCCTGACCCAACTTAAAAGAAACAAGTTGAGTCAGATTATCCAGATTGTTAATTTCTTGGTTAGCCATTACAACCCCTTCGTTTCTAAGCTTCAGCAGTTTCTTTTATTTTAAATTGCTTTACAATCTGCTGCATACCTTCAGCATTTCTATTTAACTGTTCAGCAGCGGCGGCAGATTGTTCGGCACCGGTGGCAGATTCTCTTGCGATGGAAGCAATATTTTCCATGTTTTTAGAAATCTGTTCAGCGGCTGATGATTGTTCTTCTGATGCTGTGGCAATCTGTTGAATCATGTCTACTACTTGACCTGACATTGTAACAACTTCATTGAGACTGTTACCGGCTTTATCAGCTAATTCACGACCATTATCTACTTCTTTAATGCCTTTTTCCATAGACTGCACAGCTTCATTAGTTTCTGATTGGATACCTTTAATCATTTCAGTAATTTCACCGGTTGCTTTACCTGTACGCTCGGCAAGTTTTCTGACCTCATCAGCAACAACAGCAAAGCCACGTCCCTGTTCACCGGCTCTTGCGGCTTCAATAGCGGCATTTAGAGCAAGCAGGTTGGTTTGGTCGGCAATATCATCAATAACCTCAACAATTGCACCTATCTGATTAGCAGACTCAGCTAATTTACCAATAGATTCTCCGGACTCTTGAACCACAGTTGCGATTGCCTGCATGCCTTGAATAGTTTCACTTACAATTTGAGCACCGTCTCCGGCAGTTTGACCTGCTTGTTCGGCGGCAGAGTTTGCTTCGCCGGCATTTTTAGAGGATTCGACAATAGTTACTGTCATTTCTTCTACGGCTGTCGATATTTGTGTGACTTGATCAGTCTGATCTTTGGCACCACGAGACATCTGTTCTGATGAGGAAGCGACCTCTGTTGCGGCTGATACAACTTCTGATGCGGTATTACCAATTTGTCCAATTGTTTGAGAAAGATTTTTTGTCATCTTATTTAAAGCTGAGGTCATGGTAGCTTTTGCTTCTAATGTTCCTTCAATAGCATTAACCAAAATACCGATTTCATCTTTTGAGTCAATACCAATATGTTCAATCTCAGTTTCATTGAATTGTTGTGTTAAATCATTATTGGCAATAAGTTCAACAACTTGAACCATGTCATCAAATTCTTTATTCATGTTTTCAGTAAGATCAACAACTTTATTTATTGGCTTTGATATAGCACGTGCAATAAAGAATGCAAGTATAACACCAATTAAAAATGCACAGATTAAACCTATGATCATTATTGTGGATGATGAAGTTAACAGGCTCACGGCATTATCAGCAACCTTTTGAGTATGTTCTATCCCAAATTTAGCTGTATTCTGAGCACTTTGTAATACCTTTGCAGCGGCGAGATCTTGTTCTTTGCTCAATTCCTGAACAGCAAGCCAGTTTTCTAATAAATTATTCATTGCCCCCAAATATGATTGGGCAGCTTCTTGAGTTGACTCAATTTCTTTGATTTCTTTTTCCTCATGAGAAATATTGCTTAAAGCACTAAATTTTTCATCCATGACGTTAAAGTTTTGTCTGGCATCCTCAATTACTTTTGGCGAGCGTAGTGCTTGTGATTTAAAGGCAGCAATTCTGCTTTCATTACCTAATTCAATAATTTCATTTACCAGTTTTATTTTTTCTTGTCTTTGAAGTAATTTTTTAGAATTTGCTCCGGAAGCGATTTCTTTTTTTAATGCCGTATTTTGCTCAGCTACAAAAGAACTACAATTTAGCATATATTTTTTAGCAGCTTTTTCAAGATTCTTGCGATTACCTACAAGCAAATTATTTTTTTCTACAATTTGTTTTGTAATATCGTTATATTCCGAATATCCAGTTTTTGCTTGGATAACGGCAGAAGCAAGAGAAGTTAAATCTTTTGATTTAGCGGCTAAATCGTCACATTCATCCAGAAGCTTGCCAAGCTCATTCAAATGTTCATTACCTTCTGTGAGATAAGTTTCTTCTCCAGAGAAGTTGTAACCACGTATTGCATACATAGCGGCTAATGAAGTTCTTTCAATTTTATTGGCGATATTTACTTCAGGGACATATTCTACACTAAGTTTAGTAGATTCGGTCTCTACGTTCCCCATATTGTAAATCGCTAATCCGCCTAAAGAACAAGCGATTAAAATTAGTAAGCCAAAACCCGCACCAATTTTTGTTCCAATTTTCAGATTTTTAAACATGTTTCTCTCCTTAAATAGTTTAATAAATTCTTTATAAATTTTCTCTTTTGATTGCTACCCCCGTCAATCAAAAGCAGATAACTTAACATACTCCTTGTCGATTTCTTAAATAGGATATTGCCCTATATTGTATTTATTGATAATACAACCGTGGTTCTTGTACTCTTTTAATTTTCGGTTCTTGTCAATTATACTTGCGGTATGAAAAATAGATATATATTGGATATATGGGATATCCAATAGAAAATCCACATTGAGAGTCATAAAGGTAGGCACTATATAGACTTACAAAGAGAATGAGAACATGATGTTTTATATTAAATGGATTTTAGAAACGTCACAAGATTGATATTATCATTTGCAATATTGAGTTTTTTCCGAATAGTTTTACGTTGATTAAATACCGTACCTGCTGAAGTTCCAAGCATTTCCCCGATTTCTTTAGAAGTCATTCCATCCTTGAGCATTTTACAAATTTCAATTTCTCGGGGTGATAAATTAACAAATAGAGTTTCAAGTTTGCCAACAAAAGGGGAGGCAACTGTTTTAAGATTATCAATAATTAAAGAAATATAACCTGATTGATAATCATTAGCTCCAATTTTCAGTTTTCTTACAAGCGGTAAAATTGTCCTGTTTACATGAGATTGCACAGATAATATTTGTTCTTTTTTTTCTATTTCAATTCTATTCAGTATCTCTTTGAGAGCAGTGTTAGAAGATTGTAATGCTTTTTCTGATAATTTACTTTGCGTAATATCTTGGATTGTACCAAACATTTCAACCGGATTTTTATTCTCATCAAATTTTAATTCACCTAATCCGTGAACCCATTTTTCTTTGCCGGTTGCAAACTCTATTATTTTGTATTCTTTATCAAACTTTTTATTTTGTCGTAAAATATCATTAAGTAGATAATGAGATATCATATCTCTATGGTCGGGATGTACAAGTTTTAGCCAACTCGGTACATCGTTTGGATAACTACTATTTATTCCAAAGATAGTATATAGTTCTTCTGAGCCTGTCCATGTGCCTGTTATAATATCAAAATCATAATATCCTATTTGTGCAACCTTTTCTGCTTCAATAAGTTTTTTTTCTTTTTTGTATAATTTTTCTTCTGTTTGCATTCGAGTAACAGCAACACCAACAGAATTACTCAATTTTTCAAAGAACTGAATATAGTCATTGGTAAATATATTTTTCTTATAATCATTTAATTGCAATAACCCTATAATTTCATTGTCTGTTTTAATTGGAATGAGTGCTACCGATTCATACCTTTCTTTGTTGAAGCGATTGCGTAAATGTATCTGTAATAAGTTGTTTTTTATTAGTTCTGTAGTTCCATTCGTCCAAAAACTACCATAAGAAGTGAAACAAGGTAACTCGAGATTAATATTTCCGCTAATAACTTTTCTGCATAAACATTCAAGATAAGGCTTATTATTACTATTTCGTAATATGTCACCATTTTTATCAACAGCACAAAGGTTCATTTCTGATTTGACAAAGTTAAGTGAAAAACCAGAGGTCTCATAGTACGGGTAATTGTCACCATCTTTTAATCTAATACCAACAGCTTCGATACCTGTGTATGTTTTAATTCCTAATAATACTTCCCGTATAACTTCTTTAGTTATCGATTGTTTATTGAGAATTTCAAATATGTGTAATGTAAGGTTTTGCTGCTGCTCTTTCGCACTCATTAGATGTATATCTTGAATGGGGTCGGCTAAAATAATATTACTTAGATTGTTTAATCTATTTACCATACTGTTTATAGTCGGCATTTCTGTTCAAAAACTGAACATGAAAGAAGACTAAAAACATATTATTGTTGTTGGAAGGTTTTTACCAGATTTTGATATTTGGCAAGAAGAGTTTGTGTATTTTTTGCATCTGTTGATTCAGCCAAAATATTAAATGAAGCAGTCAGTCTATCGGGAGTAATTAGCACCCAGCCGTTTTCAGAAAATATTTTGACCCCGTCGATAAGTTCTCGTTTCTGGTTATCAGAATTCTTGATTAATTCTCTCATCACTGTTCCTTTTTTAGTCCATGGACAAGGAATCGAAAGAGAGTTTCGATGGAAGTGTAAATATTTTTCCCGCAGTTCTGAAAATTTCATTTTTGTATCAGCCATCATTTCAAGAATTTTCACAGCAGAAAACATAGCATCGGTACCGGTTTGAAATCCCGGGAAGATAAATCCGCCTTTTGTACCTCCGACAAAATCAACATCTGCTTCTTTAAAAATGGACATCATAGCATAATGATCACCGGCGACTCGAATAACTTCAACATTATGTTTATTTGCTAATTCATCAATGCCCATTGAAGCACTAACCGGTACTGCGATTTTTTTACACTTATGTGTCTGTAAGAAAAGGTCTGTTACAATTAACAAAAGATTTTGAGAATCAATTGGCGTGCCAAGGTCATCAATGACAGTAAGTTTTTCAGCGGCAGGGTTTAGAATAAACCCGATATCTGCATTGAGTGATTTTACAATTGTTGAAAGCTGTACTATCGCTTGGGCATTTTCTCGGGCAGAGGTAGAGAATTTTCTTGGATTCAGACTGCCGTTTAGTTCTATTGCTGAAATACCAAATTGTGAAAAAAGAGTAGGAAAAATCTGTGAGGATGAACCGTTAGAGTGGTCTATTACAATTTTAAATCCGGCAGTTATTATTAAATCGATATCAATATTTTGTAAAAAAGTGTTTCGATAATTTTCAAGAGGATATTTAGGGTTCTCCAAATGTCCAATATTGTCCAAAGTTGCCCGTTCAAAATCTTCACCAAAATACATCCGTTCAACTTTTTTAGCAGAAGATGTCGGGAGATCAACACCTGTTCTATCAAAGAAAATCATGTCAATCAGTCTGTAATTATCTGGATTGTGACGAATATAAATACCGGCGGAATATGAACCATTATGCAGACAATGTCTGACAATTGGAACCGGAAGAGATTCGATATCGGCAACATTAATACCTGCGGCAAGTAGTCCGGCGATGAGACCTCTTTTTAGCAGGCGGGCGGTGTCGGATGCATCACGGCTGGTAATCACTTCGCTTTTTTCAGGTAGGAACGACCCAAAAGCAGCACCGATATTCACAGCCATCTCCGGAGTAATTTCTGTCAATGCCAGTCCTGTTATTTTAGCATCGGTAAACAGTTCACGATTCCATTTTTCACCCCACACCAACGATGTTGATACTGTTGCACCTTCTTCAACTGTTTTACCCGGCCATACTTTGCAGTTTGCTTTTACGGTTGCGGTTTGTCCAATTTTGCATTCATCAGAAATTATGACCTTATCCATCAACTGTACATTTGAACCGATTAAAGAATTATTCCCAACGAGAACAGAGTTGAATAAAGATTTGGCACCGATGAGATTATCTGTCCAAAGAACGGAGTCCCGTATTTCCGTTGCTGAATCAATTTTAGACCTGTTTCCGATTACACAATTATGTAAAATGACATCATCACCGATATGTACATCATTGCCTATAATTACTTTACCGGAGAATCGAACATTTTTCCCAATTACAACATTTTTACCTGCATAGATTTGAGCATCTGTATTTTGAGAAAAATCAGTTTTTAAATTCAAATCGAGTTTATTATCAAAAAGATCGTTGTGTACATTGTGGTATTCACTAACATTACCAATATCTTTCCAGTATCCTTCTGTGATTTTACCATATAAACCCATATTCTTTTTAAGCATTGCAGGAAAAAGGTTTTGGGAAAAATCAAAATTAGTTTTTTCAGGAATAAGATTTAATGCTGCCGGTTCCAATAT
>CALCCW010000036.1:0-7824 GCA_937900185.1 uncultured candidate division Zixibacteria bacterium
TGAATTTTGAAATATGATCAATTATTCCCATTCGACGCATTTTAGCTCTTACTATTTCAAGTAATCTGTGACTAAAGTTATATTTTTCAGCTATCCAAGCAAGTGTTGGAAGAGATTGGTTTGTGGCGTACTTTAATTCGATATAGATTGCCAAATATACTTTTTGATGGCGCTTGTTATGCGGGAAAAGAATTATTGCCAGATCGGAAAGATCTCTTACTCTGGTAATTTTGTTATGATTTAGTTCTATTTTGGTGTTCATGTTTTAGGATAGGTTTTATGAGTGAAATGTACTATTCGAACAGTATAAAATGATTTCGTGAATGTTAAAATTCTTGATTGTTAAATATCTTGCAATTGATATAATTGAGTTTCACCAAAAAGTGTGCGATTCCAGGATTGTAATGCTCAGCAAAGCAGATTGGTAGGTAAATCTTTGATTCTCGATGTGGATTTATAAAGATTTCTATAAATTTATAGGAGGGTGAATCCCTTTACTATTCATGGTGTGTCAAAACAATAGTTCATTTCTTATTTTGTTGTCGGTAGATTTACAATCTACCAAGTTTTTGTGCCTTTTTTCGCTTTTCTATTCGTTGTTTAACAATGGCAATAACATCTTTTCTGAGAGATGTGCCGAAGTTGGATTCAATAAAGTAGATTGTCTCATAGGCAGAGATATAGATATTATTGAATAATCTTTGAAACCGCCATCTCACACCTTGCCTAGTCATATTGAATGATGACTCGATGTGATCGCCATAATTCTTCTTGAGAACCAATAAAATAGGAGTTTCCATCCGTAGTTGTATTTCCAAATCTTTCTTTTCAGCCAAAGTTTTCAATTTTTCCAAAAATTCCTTATCTTTAACTGTGAGCTTCATATCTTTCCACCAGAATATCATTGCCATACTCAGTAAGCCAGACTTCTCTTTCGTGTTCCATGAATATGAGCGTAATAAACTTCCATGTGCGATCTTTCCGAGAGTCATCAGATAGAGGAGCTATGCTGCTGAATAAGAATTCATTTGAGTCTAATCCAAGAAGTAAATGTTGCCGGTAGCTGGTCATATCAAATTTTTCAGTTCCAAGATCAGTATCTTGCGATAAAGGTTCATTGTCGGTTTCTATCAATTCATTGAGGTCGGTGGAGAAATTATCCAAATCTTCAAGATTAAATTCATCACAGAATAGTAGATCATGCGCTCGTTCTCTTACAATACTATTATATAGTTCTACTCTTTTGTGTTTTCTTTCCCGGCTTTTTGCCATCATCTCTTTAAAATACTCTTTATCAAATATACGTTCATCAAACAAAAAGAGAGATTTGACGTATTTTCCACAACAAGAACAAACATAATGATAAATTTGTCTTAAAAGATGAGCATTACAGCAATGACTCCTTTGAAATTCAAGAGTTGGGTCAAATGAATATCCACAAACACACTCAGCTTGAGATAAACCGTTAATTAGCGGTTTTTTTGTACAAACAGGACATCTATACTTAGAAAATAAAACATCAAAATAATAGAGCTTACTTTGTTCTTTGAATGCTTTCACATAGGTCTGTACCTTTTTAATTTCTCCAAGAATAGAGGGTGTGGAATCAGTCATTCTGAAATTATAGTGAATGTCCTTTAAAAAGATATTGTCCAAATGTCTTGTGATATCGAAAGATTTATAAACTTTCGATACTTTTGGAGAGTAATGAATTTATTTGGGGGATGATATAATGGAAGTACCAAAACGATATATTGAAAGAGACTTTCTGATAGGTAGGCTGCCAACCTGGACAGACATGATGCGGGATAGTGAGAATAGAGAAGCTAACAGTGTTCTAAAGAAGCATCGATCACATTCTATTTCGGATGAAGAAAAAGAGCAGGTAAAAGAAGCTCTTCACCTTCTTAATAGTGAAATAGACCAATGGGAAATAATATAAAATTATCTCGCATCATAAATATTTTTATAATGTTAAGTTCAATAGTGTTGTTGACAGGTTGTGCAGGTTAGGAAAAGCAATTGGGTAATTCCGGGATTCTAAATGAAAGTATTCCCACTTTTAATTCTACTATTTCAAACCCTACTACAGTCACGTACATCTATGGCAATAGTGAACTATTAGTTAAAGTTTTCAGTAATGGAACTGAATCCCAAATTGTCTATTTAATTCCATAGAAAAGTTCTGCTTAAAAATAATATTATTCCATTTCTTTTTCCTTGGGGTGAAAAAAAGAAACTCCACGACTTTGTTGGGATTTCGCGAGGTACACAATATGGAAAAAAACAAAAAAGCAGAACAAAACCAAAGACCAACCTTAGATAGGTGCTTTTTCGGGCAGAAGAGTGCCTTAAAAGCTCAATACAACAAAGAGAGTAGAAGCATCTATATTGGTGTTGGCAAGAAAAGCGATGATGACAAATGGAGTTGGAACAATGCGAAGATTAAAGACACAGAAGCAGCCGAGATCATCCGGGTTTTGCAGGGACAAACAGATAGTGTGAGTTTTTATCACACCTTTAATGGCTCAAGTAGACAGATTTGGGTTACTCGTAAGGAAGAACAGCTCTTTGTTAAGATCGACAACAACAGCAAAGGGATCAACTTAGGAGAGCAGGAGGTCTTAAAGATCGTTTTACTGGAGGCTATTCGCCTTCAGATTTTTTCTTGATTAGAGATATCTTGAATTTCTTGAATAATTAGAGGCATATAATTCTCATTACTAGAAATCTGTAGGTTGCCTAATTTTGTTGCAATTCTGATATATTTAGTTTCCTTAAAATCAATTGTATTTCCAAAGAACGCAGGTTTGCCTATTGTACTTTCAATAATTTCTTTCATTTCAGGCGGGATAATTAAAAGTAATTCATTCATTATTTCCAAATCAAAATCAGCAGATAGCGCGTGAGGGATCCCTTTATAATCAATGTTAAGAAAAGTTGAAAAATGTTTCTCATTGATTATTGTAATACTTGAAAAAGGAAAAACATGAAAATGAATTATTGTTTCAGACAAAACACCATCGTTTGAAAGAGCAATACCATAATCTGGTTGCATATCTGGAATCCTTATTCTTTGTGTAATAAACACCCCATTTCCAATTCTATGATAAAAAGAATTTATAGAGGTATGTTATATTATATATTACTATATAGAAAATATATATATAATATAGAGTCTTGGCAATCAATCTACAATTGGAAATAGTCATTGCTCAAAAACAGACACCCAACAAACATCTTTTTGCTCCGACAATTGGAAATAGGGTCTATTATATAAAATTCTCAAATGGCAATTATCCGTAAAATGGAATATTTTATATATAAGCTCATCTAAAATTGCAAAAGGTGATCAACATAGCATTACTTGAATTCAAAGATACAACAGAAAACCATCTTTTGACCAACCAGCAAGCACTCTTTCAATTAAAGCCACCTTCCGGTCGGTTTATCCACCGAGAAAAACAACATAACAGTATGATCATTCAACTCAGCCCGATCCTTTTAAATCAAGCAGCTTGTAATTTGTTTATCTACGGTTTTCCGGGTACTGGTAAAACAGCCATCACATTGGATATTATCTCAAAACTTGAAAAAGAAGCTGACAAACGAAAAGTCCCCTTAAGAGCAATTTATATCAATTGTGAAGAGAATAAGACCGATGCGACTATTCTGAGCAGTATTTTAAAGATTCTAAGTCCTGATAAAAAGATTCCGAGAATCGGTTGGAATCGAGCCAAGCTGATTGATGAGTTCAAAGAATACTTATCCTCAAGATGGACGAATCTCATTATCGTTTTAGATGAGATAGATCATACGTTAAAGCATTCCGGGGATGATATCTTGTATATGCTCTCACGAGTAAATGATTTTGTGAGAAGCAGAGTAACGACAATTATTATTTCCAATGATGTAAATGTTGCCCATTATATCAAACCAAGAGTAACGAGCAGTTTTGGACGTAACAAGATAATCTTTACGCCGTATAATGCTGAAGAGCTCTATAAGATCATGCAGGATAGAATATCGTATTGTTTTAAGCCAAATGTTATCGGACAGGGATTACTTGAAAAAATAGCAGCTACGGAGACAACTAAACGGGGAGATGCTAGAGAAGCATTAAAATTATTGTATTACTGTGCCGTGGTTGCCATTGAACAAAAGCTGAACTGTATTCCTATGTCAATCTTTGAAGAGGCACTTGATAGAGTTGAAAGTGAAGCGTATTCAACTATTGTTGGGGCTTTACCACTTCATCAAAAGATTCTCTTTCTTGCCATCCTTGAAAATAATAAAAAGGTCATCCCAACTCATGATATCTACAAAGATTATATCAATAATTGCCAGAAATGTAAGTACAAACCACTCACTGATCGCATGGTAAGAAACTTTTTAATCTATTTTAGGGAAATGGGGCTTATCTATGCTGATGTCGGCTGGTCTAAGACTCTCAAGAAGAAGTCCAAGCAGATTACACTTATTATGCCGGAGGAGATTAAACAGAACTGTCTTAAAAGATTAGTAGAAGCTTTACAATAGAGGTGAACCCAATGAATCCAATCAACCAAATACTACAACCGTTTCAGGGCATTGATATAGCGTCAACCTATCAGACAAATTATCTATTTATAGATTTTGTGATTTATCTGCTCATTTTTGTAGGATTATCTAAATTTGTATTCAGTAAGAGATTTTCGGGAAGTGGAGGAAAAGCGATATCGGTTGGTGTGGGATTAATTCTGAGTTTGAGTATGTCGGTCTTTTCGTATACGACCGGGTTTTCTATTGGGAGTTTTGGTCCGATTGCAGCAATCGTTTTGGTGTTATTGGTGGGTATGCTGTTGTTTGGTTTTATTCGGCAGATTGGTGGAAGTTTGGTGAATTCGGGGATTGGGGCGTTTATTGTGACCTATTTTTTGATGCGTTCGGTGACTCCGCAGATATATGACTGGGTAGCGAAGCATGCCTTTGCTGCCTGGATTGATGCGGTGATCATGTTATCAATACCTTATTTAATGTATCTACTGATTAGAAAGTTTATTCCGTCACTATCAAATAAGCATAACAATAAGATTACAGAGTCATTTAAGAACCCTGAAGTAGAAAAAGTAAAAGAAAATGAGCTGACAAGCTTGGATGACAGAGAAGAACTTGAAAAGGCATCTTATAAAGCAGAAAAGACAGCAGATAAAAAAGAGAAGCTGATAGCTAAAGACCTTAAATCAATTATCAATCTTCTTCAACAGGAAAACCCCTCACCGGAAGTAACAAACAGTATTGTAAAAACTCTGACTGATCTTCAAAATCAAGACAATCAACAATTAAAACTGCTCAATCAACTTAAACTCTTAAACAAAAAGCTAAGCAGTTGGCATATTAACGGATTTAAACAACTCTCTCGGATTTATAATAAACTCAGCTTCAAAGATAAGAAGAATCTTAAAGAAGCAATCCAGAGAGAACAAGCTTCTATTATTGAAAACAGACAGATAGAAAATATAGAAAAACAGATCAACCAGTATTACGGACAATATCTCAAACAGATAAACCTTGGAATCAATCAGCTCGGACATAAGAATAAAAGAGGGGCACTGTACTACTTACTCCAGGCACAACAAACGGAGCAGAATTCACACAAGTTACTCAAACAATTAAAGAAGATGCAAAGACAACTGCTACAACTCACCAGAGGAGAAATAGAAGCAGTCAAAAAACTTGCCGCATGACAATAGATTTAGAAAAAAGGATAACGAATAATTATAGAAGTAATGGAGAAAGAACAATAGCTAAATTTCTCAATCAGTATGGTCTAAGTTTCGTTTACGAAACTGATATCTATTTACAAGATAAGAATAAGAGTTATATCTGGCATCCGGATTTCTATCTACCTGAATATCACACCATAATCGAATACTTCGGAATGAACGGGGATAAAAAATACGATCAATTAACACAAAGAAAAAAGAGGATCTATTACGACAACAATTACCACTTAATACCGGTATATGAAAAAACACTCAAAAAAGACTTTAAGGCATATATCTTTAAATCACTGTATAATAATCAAAAAAACAAGCTTGCCGATTTACAAAGAAAAATTAGGTACAAATAATTCTAGTTAAATGCTAAAACTTTATCTAATCGTTTGCTCATCGCAAACCATTTAGTAAAGTGTTTCCCTTTCAGGGTCGCTCACTGACCTTACAAAAAAACAACCTCCTGCTGGTAGGTTGATCCCCGTTTTTTTATCCTGGCGGAAAAAACGGAGTTCAACCAAAAAACTCCGGGAGGTAAACCAAATGAACCAAGAAACACAAATTACAATACATCAAATAGTCGAGTACATAAGACAAGACAACGAATTCCCATTTGACACACATGACGATCTAAAAGAGATACTTAACTATTACCAAATAGACGAAAATATCAATTCAACAGAACAAGAACTACTACAACAAGAAATAAGAAAAATAACAGAAAAAGCACAAACAAAAGAAATAATAAGAAAAACAACAGAGATGGGGGGATGGTAAAATGAACTACGTATCACATCCAAAATATGAAATAGAGTGTGCCATCATAAATGCCAAAACAACAACTCAATCAAAAAACAGAATAATCGGAATTAGAAAAAACTGGGATAAAATAACAGATATAAAACAACCTGAAATAAGGGAAACAGAAGAAAATGGAATAAAAAGACTAGAACATAAAATATTCTAAATAGAAACAAAAGTAAATATCATAGTTATCGTCCACTTTACCTGTAGTAGTATTCTTACAATATTTCTTGATATAATTTTCACTGTTGTTATATTGGAAGCAATAATGAAACATTTTAATTCCGAGATATTAAATTGAAAGATAAAACAGACAAACAATTATTCCGAAATAATTTCATCGCTGTTTTGCTTATGTATATTGTCAAAGCGTCCTCAAAAATTACTGTTGGAATTCTTTCAGGGTCATCTGCTCTTATTGCGGATGGTGTTCATAATATTTATGATATAGTTCAATTCATAGCAATTAGCATAACCTATCGGTTTTCAAAAGAGAGTAATGAAAAATATCCCATTGGAAGAGATGCTCTAGAATCGGTTGTAGCAATTATAATTGGTGTTAGTTTGATATCTGTTGGATTTGATTTTCTAAGAGAAGGGTTACTGAAATTATTAAATTTATTCGGATATATTGATTTGATAGGTTCTGCCTTAAATTTTGATTTATCTTTTTTGAAAGTTGAGGACGTGCCATTACCTGATATGTCATTTCTAATGATTATTACGGTTTTAGTTTCAGCAATCTTGTCTTTCTTTGTTTATAAATATGAAAGCAAGGTTGCAGATGAGTTAGAATCATCATCATTGGAGGGGGATGCTGAAGAATTAAAAGTTGATATGTTCATTGAGCTATCACTATTTTTGGCATTTGTTATTTCCAAATTATATTCATTCAAATATGCTGATCCTATATTCACTGTATTGATAGGTATTCTACCAATGCATGCTGGCTATGAACTAATCAAGGAAAAGACCCTAAATCTATTGAATAAAGCAATTGATTCAAAATATCGAGATCATATTTTTAGTACATTAATTGGTATCAGTGGGGTTGAATCGAAGAGTCAAGATATTGCTGAAACTTTTAAGGCATATATTCCCAGATCGGAAGAGCACACGTCTGAACTCCAGTCACACTGATATATCTCGTATGCCGTCTTCTGCTTGAAAAAAAAAAAAAAATAAATACATAACTTAAAAAATTTAATAATAAACTATTATAACTGTGTAGTCAACCAGTACTGATGGTTCTTTCCAATCACTC
>CALCCW010000037.1:0-7954 GCA_937900185.1 uncultured candidate division Zixibacteria bacterium
ATTAGAGATTGTATTTTTTTTTTTTTATTTTGTTCGTTTTTTTTTTTTTTCAAGCAGAAGACGGCATACGAGATATATCAGTGTGACTGGAGTTCAGACGTGTGCTCTTCCGATCTAATTAAAAATGTCTACATCCCAAAATGAATTGGCAAAACCTCTGCTCAGTTTCCATGTTTCAGGGGTTTCATATATTATATGGCTAATGAGTGCTTTATAACTATTAGATTGAGCAAACCCGTTTACCTCAAACCCAAAAAAGAGAAACAAAGTAATTACTATGTAGTATAATTTTCGCATTACTCCTCCTTATTTTTCTGTTTATGCAATTCTTCCTGTTTTATTTGCTTGAGTTTTTGTTTGGCAAATTTAGCTACCCTTTTATTTGGGTAATTATCTATAAATTTATTCAGAATTTTATTAAATTCTTTTTTATTTAATTTTTTTGACAACCACCGTAATCTTGTTCTTGACTTGCCGGAATTTGGAAATTTATCTAATATTTCTAAAGTCAATCCTCTATGATCAAATATACCGTTATCTATAGCCTCTCTTTCTTCTTTTGAATTTTTACGACTAAACCTAAAACATGTCTCAGCATAAACAGAGTTAGGATATTCATCCACAAGCTTTTGAAATATTGTAGCAGCAAGATACATTGTCTTTCTACCCATAGGAATTTTATTTGCTTCACCTAATAATTTTAATGCATCCAGTTCCGAACTGGAAGGTACTATAATCTTGAAGTAAACAATATTTGAGATTGCCCCATCAAAATTTACCTGCACTGAATAACTCCCTACTGGTAAATAATTAAAATATCCCCATGGAGCATAATATTTACGTTCTGTTTTTGACTCTTCAAAGAGTTGAAGCAAATCAAAAGATTGATATTCATAATCCCCTGCCATTATTAAATGACCGAATGATGATCCAAAAACAGAAATAGGTCCGGTATACTCAAGTTTTTTACCTGAGCTGTTTTTTAAAACAACATTAAATCCTCTTTGATTAGGGGTACTAATCCCTTTAGTTCTAATAGAATCAGAAGTTTTGTTCGTTAATGTAACATCCATCCAAATCTTTTCATATAGCAGATATTCCTGTTTATCTAATTTAATTTTAAGTCCCCAATTATTCTCTTCTGCGAACACAATTTGTGGAACTATCATTATTAAAAAGAGAAACAAAGCAATTATTATGTAGTATACATTTCGCATTACTCCTCCTTTTTTTTAAGTTTTTGTTTGTTCAGTATTTGCTTTGCGTATTTGGCGGAACGTGAATTCGGATTGTTTAAAATAATTTTTTGGAGAAATTCTTGTTTTTCTTTACTTGTTAGATTATTAAGAATATAACTAAGATTTATTCTGTTATAACCGGAATTGGGAAATTTCTTAAAAATTTTCTTATATTCATGCCGATCCCAGTATGCTTTTTCTATATAAATTGAATTTGGATATTTTTCAATAAATTTGTTCAATTCTTCATATACATATTCTATGTCATGTTCTTTTCTTGAAAGATAAGCGTTTAATAATTCATTATACTCTTGTTTTGATGATCCTTCTGGTTCAACAATTTCAAAATTTAATTTTTCAGAACAACCACCATAAAAATAAACTCTAATTGAATATAATCCAACAGGTAAATGATTAAGCCATAATGCTCCTATCAACCCATGATCATTAATGCCATTAGTTTCAAGGAGATTAAAGCATTTAAATATCCCTTCGTTATGTCCATAAAGATAACCGTTAGTTGAACTGTATGCTATACTCCAAACATCCCCAGAGTATTTATATGATTTTCCACTATCATCTAATAATTCAAAAGTCAAAGAACTATCTTGGCACTCCAAACAAATGCTTGGCATTCTTATAGTGTCAGGACTGATATTTGTTAATGTAACATCTAACCAAATTGGTTCCATTAAAAGATATTTTTGTTTAGATAATTCTATCTTAAATTTATAATTTGAATTCTCCGCTATTACCGATTGAGAAATTGATAACAGTATTAAAATAATGATATATTTCTTCATTAATAACCTCACCTTACCAATCTATTAATGCTAATTTTTTTCTATCATTTGGGCAAAAATCAGTCGATATATTTGACAACGTACATGGAGATATTTTTCCACCTTGACTCATAACACAATTTTTATCATCATGATCACCATTCTGATACCACAGACTATCTTTTTCATTAAAATAATATAAATGAGAAAGAGCTGCCCTCATGTGACCGAGTTCATGAACAACAGTTATTTGAATTACACCATCATCATTTGGATATTTATCTTTAATTGCTTGAGCAAATATAAAAGTCATTACCTCGCCTGCTTTTCCCTGTTGAGAAGTGTACCCCAATATAACACCATTTGGAAAATCTGGATCTATAGGCTTACTTATGGCATCTTTAAGTGCAAACAAATAGTAACTTTGAAAAAAAGTATAGACATAAGTCTCCTCCAATTATAAAGATTAATTGTTGTTTAAATCCTCAACAATTACAATATATATATAATGACGTATCAGGTCAACGATTGTTTATTTTATTCATCCCTACAGCCATAACTTTCTATCAAGTGTACGGTAATGTATTGCTTCGGCGATATGACCCATCTCGATTCTCTCACTCCCCGCCAAATCAGCAATCGTTCGGGCAACTTTTATAATCCTGTCATAGGCTCGTGCCGACAACCCTTGTTTTGAAATCGCCATAGACAAAAGTGACTGAGATTTATCATCAATGGGGCAGTATTTTCGAATATCCTGTGACTCCATGTGGGCGTTACAAAAAATATTTTTCTCTTTTACAAACCGTTCACGCTGTCTCTCTCGAGAGTTGTCAACCCGCTCAACAATTATTTCTGATTTCTCACCTTTTGCATCAGATGATAAATCTTTAAATTTTACCGCCGGTACAGTGATATGAATATCAATACGATCCATAAGCGGTCCTGAAATTTTTGACATATAACGTTGAATATCCGCTGTTGAACAGTTACAGTCATGATTAGGGTCGCCGTAATATCCGCACGGACAAGGATTCATTGCAGAAATAAGCATAAATCCCGCCGGGTAGGTAAGGGTCATTAATGCTCGTGAAATAGTCACTTGGTTATCTTCCATCGGTTGACGAAGCATTTCCAAAATATCTTTTTTAAATTCAGGCAGTTCATCCAAAAACAGAACCCCATGATGCGACAATGAAACCTCTCCGGGTTTTGGAATGGTTCCGCCGCCGATAAGTCCGGCATACGAAATTGAATGATGCGGAGTTCGAAACGGGCGAGTAGCTATTAAAGCAGAATCACTCGGTAGCCTCCCCGCCACCGAATGTATTTTGGTTGTCTCCAGTGCTTCTTCGATTGTCATCCTTGGCAAAATAGTAGGCATGCGTCTGGCAAGCATCGTTTTCCCCGACCCCGGAGGACCAACCATAATAATATTATGTCCACCCGCAGCTGCAACTTCAAGAGCTCTTTTGGCGGACTCCTGTCCTTTGACATCAGAAAAGTTCAGATGATATTTATGTGCATTTTTAAAAACAGAATCTATATCAACATGAAATTTTTTAATTGTACTTTCATCTTCTAAAAAATGTACTGTCTGTTTTAACGATTTTACCGGGTAGACCGGAATTGTATTAGCCATCGCCGCCTCTTTGGCGTTTTCATGCGGCACTAAAATACCTTTGATACCGTTGTTTGGTTGAAAACTCATAACCATCGGAAGTATCCCCGGTATCGGTCGAACAGTGCCGTCTAAAGAAAGCTCGCCAAGCATAACAAACTCATCACATCGGTCTCTTAAAATTTGTCCTGTAGCGGCTAAAATACCAACAGCAATAGGCAGGTCAAATGCAGAACCTTCTTTGCGAATATCCGCCGGAGCCAAATTGATAGTTACACGTTTGGCGGGAAACAAAAAATCAGAATTTTTAATAGCAGCAGTAACTCGCTCTTTTGATTCACGCACAGCACCATCGGGCAGACCAACGGTAACAAACGCCGGAAGCTGCTGCTGTATATCAGACTCAACCTCGACAGTATATGCTTCGACTCCAAGAGTTGATGATGAGATAACTTTTGAGAGCATATTGCTCCTTTCGACTAACAATTATATTTTGAGGAGACCGAATTAACGGTCTCCCTTTTTTGTTGTCCCATTCAGCGACATAAAGAAAGGTAAACATCGCCGCCTAGCCTTTTTCATTATAAGACACACCACTGACAGGGGCTGTCAGTTTAAGTTGAGATATTTTGATAAATTGCTTGAAATAAATGGAAAGGTATTACTTTAAAACACTTATTTAACGAAAGATTAGTTGTTATGTCGGTTTTGAAGCTACAGAGAGGGTTTGTGAACTGACATTTAACACTTATGAAACAATTTTCAGGACATCTGCGATACACGCTTTACCAATAAAGAGATACTGCTTGCGTTATATTTTTTATTTTGCTCAACATCTTCATGTATTATATTTTCAATATGTCTTATGAAATAGAAATAATCAAAGGCGATATCACTGCTGTCGACACTGAAGCAATTGTCAATGCTGCCAATAATAAATTTTGGATGGGTTCCGGTGTGGCAGGTGCTATCAAATCAGCCGGAGGGGACTATATTGAAAAAGAGGCTGTTGCCAAAGGACCGGTTATGCCCGGTGAGGCTGTCTACTCAACTGCGGGATCTTTGCCGTACAAAGTTGTTATCCATGCTGCTGTTATGGGACAGGATTTGAAAACAAATGCGAGACTTATCAGCAAAGTAACAGTGGCATCGTTAAACATTGCCGAGGAACTCAAAATAAAATCTCTCGCATTCCCCGCATTTGGAACAGGTGTGGGCGGATTTCCAATGCAAGCGTGTGCTTTTAATATGATAAATGCCGTACACGAATATAGCAAACATGCAAAACATATAGAAAAAGTGGTTTTTTGTCTGTTTGATTCATTTGGGAGAGCTTTATTTCAAAATCAGTTAGATAAGACTATGAATAGGTAATAATATGAAAAAGGTGATTTTTCATTTAGTACTAGTTCTTACAACAATATTAAGGGGATGTTATCCTCGTACATCAATCGTAAAGTTCCCTCAAAGACAACAAGTAAAAGTAATGTTTGAAGAAACTTATAATGATAACAGTATGCGACTCAATCTTAATGCAGAAAAATTTTACAAAATGAGTTTCTCAAATGAGTGTATAAAACTTGATTTTCAACTCTCATACCATGACTCGCTATTTAATAGAATAACTGTAAATCTTGAAGATGCAAAAATAGTTACAGACAATCTTGTTTTAGCTTCAAAAGATTATCACATAACCCCATTTCCAATAAAAACAGATTCGATGTATAGAGACCATCTATATTTTAACATAGTTTTAGATAAAAACCTTACGACACCAAAAGACACTATCTACTTTTTATTGTCTCAAGCGGTATTGTATGATAATAAACCATTATTACCAGATACTATTATTGGAGTTGTATATAAAGAAAAGTATTAAAGAGTAAAGCTTACAAAGGCATTTCAGAGATTCTATACCGTTTGTATACTTTGGCACCCATCTGTTCAGCAGACCTTAGCATCATTTCATTAGTTTCTAAAATCCATGAAAGCTCCGCATCAATAAGCCCTTTTTTAATTCCGGCATTGTAAATATTAACAAACATAAGTGAATCAACCCCTCGTTTTTGAAATTCGGGAATAATTCCAAATGTTACAATTCGTGTTCCTTTTACTTTATTACGTATTTTTGTATGCCAAAGATATTTTAGCAGTCCAAAAGGAAAGAGTGAGCCTTTGAGATATTTTAACGCTGTGTTTATATTTGGTAGTGCTAAAACAAAGCCAATAGGTTTTCCGTCGTGTTCAGCAAACAGAACCAAGCTTGGATCAACAACCTCTTTAAGATTTTTAGCCGTAAACATAAATTCATCTTCGTCCATTGGCACAAAACCCCAATTTTTCTCCCATGCTTTATTGTATACTTCCATGGCAATTTTAATCTCATTGTCAAAGTCAGACATATTTAAAGCACGCATGGTTATTTTGCTTCGTTTAGCCAGATGGTCGGAAATTTTTTGCATCCGTTCAGGAATTGGGTCAGTAGATGACATTTGAAGTGCCAGTAAATCCATCACTTTTTTTAGTCCGAATTTTTCAGCAAGTTTTGGAAGATACGGCTGATTGTACGTCATCATTACCATTGGGGGAGAATCAAATCCTTCGACTAAAAAACCACATTCATGATTAGTAGAAAAATTAAGAGGTCCCCGCATTTTTTCGACACCCTCTTTTTTCAAAGTAATCATGGCAACTTTTAATAAAGTAGATGCAATCTGGTAATCGTCAGGGCAGTCAAAAAATCCAAACGAACCGATATTCTCTTCATGATAATCATTATGATGATAATTGATACAGGTTGCAATACGACCGACAATTTTTTTACCGTCATACGCTAAAAAGAGTTTTACTTTTGCAAATTTGTAAAAAGGATTTTTCTTTTTGTCAAAAAATTCCTTCCGCTCCATTGTGAGTGGAGCGACATAGTTTGGGTCGTCTTTATATAATTTATTGGGGTATTCGATGAAATTATGTAATTGAGCAGAAGACTCAACTTCTCTCACTTCAATTTTTGCCATTAGAACCTAACATTATCATACTAAAAGAATATGTTTTCACTATGAAATCAAACCTTTAGCACGACCGACTTTTGCCATCATCTCTACAACTTTTTCAAGTTGTTCCTGTGTATGGGTCGCTGTATAAGATGTACGAATCATTGCCTGTCCGGGAGGAACCGCCGGAGAAACAACCGGATTAGTGAAAACACCATTGTCTAGTAGTTCTTTCCAAAAAACAAATGCCGCCATATCATCACCGACAATTATAGGTACAATAGGAGTTTCTGAATCGGCACAGTTAAAACCTAAACGACTAAATTCATCTTTCATTATTTTTCCGTTTTCTAAAACTTTTGTAAGACGTTCGGGTTCTTCTTTTAAAATATCCAAACATGCCAGCACTGCAGCAGCATTTGACGGCGGAATTGATGCCGAGAAAATCAGGGAGCGGGCATGATGTTTTATATAATCTATTACTTTATGATCTCCTGCTACAAAACCACCTAAAGAAGCAAATGATTTTGAAAAAGTTCCCATGGTGAGGTCAACATCGTCAATCATATTAAAATGTTCAGCTGTTCCGGCTCCTGTTTTTCCCAAAACACCGACACCGTGGGCATCATCGACAAGAACCTTCGCATTATATTGATTAGCAATTTTTACAAGTTCAGGAAGTTTGATTATATCACCTTCCATAGAAAAAACACCATCAACAACAACTAAAATACCGCCTTTAACCATTGTACGCACTTGTGCAATAACTTTGGCAAAATCTTCCATATCATTGTGTGCAAATTTATATACTTTAGCATACGACAATCGGCAACCGTCAACAATACAGGCATGCACCTGTTTATCGATAATAATGGCATCACCCTTAGTAGCAAGAGCAGAAATTACACCAAGATTTGTTTGGAAACCGGTCGAAAATACCTGAGCAGCATCTTTTTGAGCAAATTTAGCTAACCGTTCTTCAAGTTCAATATGAATATCAAGGGTGCCATTTAAAAAACGAGAACCTGTACAACCGGAACCGAATTTTCGCACAGCCTCGGCGGCAGCCTCTTTTACTTTTGGATGATTTACCAGACCAAGATAATTGTTTGAACCTATCATTATACACGGATGACCATCAATATCAACTTCATCGCCGGGTGCTGATTGAATAGGGCGAAAATACGGGTATAACCCGGCTGCTTTTACCTCATCGGCATCATGGTAATTATAACACTTATCAAACAAACTTTTATAGGCAAGTTTTGCGTTCTTTTCGGTGTGCAAAACAGCTCCTTTTACAGATCGGAAGAGCGTCGG